>CADAFW010000115.1 GCA_902787295.1 uncultured Bacteroidia bacterium | reverse complement strand
TCCTTCCAGGTGAGTTTACGCTTCGCCGGCTTGCCGTCCCCTCCTTCCGCAGCCTTGGCGGCAGGGCGTGCCGAGGCCTTCTCCTCCGCCTTTTGCGCCGCTTTAAGGCTGGCCTCGTAATCCTTTATGTATGAGCGGTATTCGCTGAACTTACCCACGAAATCCTTGACCTTGCCTCCGCCCATGAACACCAGCAGATGGTCCACCACCCTGTCCAGGAAATGCCTGTCGTGACTGACGATCAGCAGCGAGCCCTTGAACTCGCCAAGGTACTCCTCGAGTATGTTCAGCGTGACTATGTCCAGGTCGTTGGTCGGCTCGTCGAGGATCAGCAGGTTGGGCTCCTTCATCAGGATGGTGAGCAGGTAGAGCCTGCGCTTCTCCCCGCCGGAAAGCTTGTCCACGCGGGTGTTGAGCATGTCGTGCGAGAACAGGAATCGGCCCAGCAGGCGCGTGTCGGAGCAGATGTCCATCACCGTGTCGCCGGAGTCGAACTCGATTCCGGACTGGCGGTAATAGCCTATCCTGAGCGACTCTCCCCTGTCTATGATGCCGGAAGTGGGCTCCAGCGCGCCGGTGAGCAGGTCCAGGAAGGTGCTCTTGCCCACGCCGTTGCGCCCGACTATGCCTACCCGGTCGAAGCGCTGGAAGTTGTAGGTGAAGGTGTCCAGCATGCACTGGTCTTCCCAGTAATAGCTGACGTCCCTGCAATTGATGATCTTGGAGCCCAGACGGCTCGCGGCGCCCACGCCCTCCATCGTGATCTGCTTGGTCACATAGGCCTGCGAGGCCCGTTCGGAGAGTTCGTGGAACGCGTTTATGCGGTATTTCGCCTTGCCGGAACGGGCGCACGGGGTGGCGTGTATCCACTCCAGCTCGCGCCGGAGAATGTTGCGCACCTTGTCGGTCTCGGCGTTGTAGTTGGCGATGCGCTCGTCGCGCTTTTCCAGATAGTTCTGATAATCACCGCGGTAGATGTACACGGCCCCGCGGTCCAGCTCCATCACGATGTTGCACACGCGGTCCAGGAAATAGCGGTCGTGCGTGACCATCAGCAGGGTGCAGCGGCTGCGCTTCAAGTATCCCTCCAGAAATTCGATGGCCTCTATGTCCAGATGGTTGGTAGGCTCGTCCATTATCAGGAAATCGGCCTCCAGCGCCAATAATTCCGTGAGGGCGACGCGCTTTATCTCGCCGCCGGAGAGGCTGCCCATAAGGCGGTTCTCGTCCGCCAGGCCGAAGTTTGAGACGAACTCTCGCACCCTCTGCCCGAAATCCCGCAAGCGCTCGCTGTGCATGTCCGCGGTCTGGTCCGCGCTGTGCCGCATTATCTGCTCGCGTATGCTCAGCGAAGGGTCGAAATCATAGTCCTGCTCCAGGAAGGCTATGCGTATGTCCTTGAGGAACAGTATCCTTCCGCCCGAGTCGGACTTGTCCTTCCCGGCCAGGATGCGCAGGAGGGAGGTCTTGCCTGTGCCGTTGGGGGCGATAAGCGCTATCTTGTCGCCTTCGTTGATGTTGAAGGCGATGTTCTCGAACAGCACTTTCGGCCCGTAGGACTTGGAGATGTTCTCTATCTGGAGATATGGGCTGTCCGGATACTTCTGGCTCTCCACGCAGACCGCGGTGCGGAAGGCGTACGCGACGCCCTTCTTGCCGGTCACGGTGCCGTCCAGGAAATTGCCGGTATAGATCTGCACGCCCGGCTCGTCGGTGTACTCCGTCAGGCAGATACCCGTCCCGGGGCAGGTGATCGTGAGGGCAGGGACGGTGATGTCGCGGCCGGTGTCGAGCACCCAGTTGTGGTCATAGCCCTTGCCGTTCCTGAGCTGGATGTCGTCCGCATTGATGTCCTGCCCTATGGTCTTGGCGGTACGGAAGTCAAAGGCGGGATGCTCTTCGAGCGGCACAATCTCCCCGGTGGTCATGAAGGTGGAGTCGCTGGGGGTGAAGGTGGATGCGTTCACCTGCAGCAGGTCGTCGCAGATGGAATGGTTCGCGGGGTCGCCGGATAGGTTGAAATATGAGTGGTTGGTCATATTGACCACGGTCGCCTTGTCGGTGGCGGCCTCATAGACCATATCTATCTTGTTGTCCTCCGTGAGGGTATAGGTGCAGCTGGCGACCACGTTGCCGGGGAAACCGTTGTCCCCGTCGGGGCTGTTGATGACGAGTTTCAGGCTGGTGGGAGTCACCTCCGCGGCCTCATAGACCTGATACTGCCAGCCCGTTTCGCCGCCGTGCAGGCAGTGCACGGTGTTGTTCTGCGAGAGCTGGTAGTTCTCACCGTCGATGGTGATGCGGCCGTGGTCGATGCGGTTGGCATAGCGGCCGATGCAGGCACCGAAGTCCGTCTTGTTGTTCTCGGGGAAATAGTCGGAGACCTTGTCGAAGCCGAGCACGACGTCGCGGAATTCCCCGTTCCTGTCTGGCACCATGATGGAGACGATGCGGCCGCCGAAATTGGTGATGCAGACCTCCATCCCGGCCTCGTTGGTCAGGGTGTAGAGGGCGGTGGGCTTGCCGTTATAGGTGGATTCGAAGTCCTTCGGATCGAGTCCGGACTTGGTGAGCTGCGCTTGCGGTGCAGTGCAGGCCGCCGCAAGGAGGGCGGCTGCGACAAGGGTGGAAAGACGTTTCATATCTGGTATCTTGTGTTTTAGTCGCTATACATTCAAAAATACAACATTTTTTGCGTAATTTGGACTTCGATCATGAAAAACGCAATCTACTTCCTCCTGGCCGCGGCCCTGACCCTCTCGACGGCCTCCCTGGCACAGCAGTCCAATCCCGCCGGAATGCTCCGTGACAAGAAGCAGGCGGAGACGCTTTCCAGCCTCAAGAACCTTGGCGGCGGGAAGTTCTATTCGATGAACTACAAGGCCGACTACAGGCTGCAGGAGTTCATCGACGCCGACATAGAATCGCAGGAAAAGCTCCGGATGGTGATCGCCGGAACGCTTATGGACATCCCTTCCGTGCCAGTCCCCGTCCCGGCAATGAAACCGGCCTGCACGGCATTCAAGGCCGTCACCCCGGACGGCGACGTGATCTATGCCCGCAACTTCGACTATACCTTCACCGACAGCGGCACAATAATGCTCCGCACCGCCCCGAAACGCGGTTACAAGTCCATCAGCATGGTTTCCTCGTCTTTCGTGGGCATCAGCGGCGGGATGCTCTGCGATGGCGGCACCGATCTCTCGATGCTCGTGGGAGCGCCTTATATGCAGATGGACGGGATGAACGAGAAGGGCCTGGCCGTCTCCGTGCTGCACCTCCGCCACAAGGGCGCGCAGCAGAGCGAAGCCGGAAAGCACACGGTAATGACATCCGTGATGATGCGCATGCTGCTGGACCGTGCCGCCACCGTCGATGAGGCCGTCAGCCTGCTCGGAGACTACAATTTCTTCGCCGACGGCGTGCAGAAGGGCAAGGAGGAATGGAGCAACTACCATTTCTTCATCGCCGACGCGCGCGGGCGCAGCGCAGTGCTGGAATATATAATGGAGGGCGGCCCCGACTCGGACAGCCGCTGGGTCCTCAACGTCATCGACGATACTGCCGTCACGAATTACTACCTCAGCGAGGGCTGGGAGAAGGCCTGCGGGCAGGACAGCCGCTATGGCAAAGCCAAGGCCTGCCTCGGGGAGTCGGCGGGCGTGATGACCGAAGAAGAGGCGATGCAGCTGCTTCAGGCGGTCAGCCAGCCTCACAGGAAAAAGGGCGACAGCCACACCCAGTGGTCCGTGGTTTACAACCTCAGCAAGAAGACTGCGACGGTCTGCATAGGCATGGACTACGGCCGCAGCTGGCGCTTTGCGGTCAGGAATCCCAGGAGGTATTTCTAAAGCGGGAAGTCGCTACAACCCGGCTTCCGGAACAGGAAGCGGGAGCACGGAGGTGGCGAATCTCACCTCATCGAAGCCAAGCGAAGCCAGGACCACGGAGATCTGGTCCTGCGCCGATTTCTTTGCGCGGTCCAGTATGCCGCTGCCCACGGCATCCTGATAGAGGCGTCTGCGGCAGTCGGTCAGCAGCGGCCTTATCTCCTTGTCGGTCCATCCGCCCACCTGGTCATACACCCGCCAGTCGCTGGGATTCACCGTTACGTCGAACACCCGCGGCTGGGGCAGTATCACGGTGGCCACATTGTCTTCTATGATTACGGAAACGGAATCGCGGGAGAAATCGTAGCCCGCGCGGACGCGCCCCTTTGCCACTATGCAGATCTGGTCCTGCCTCCGGCCCAACGCCCTTGGCTTGTGCCCGACCTTCACGGCCTTCCCTACGTATTCGGCGGAAGTGAGCATCTCGATGTCCCGTATCTTCTCTATGGCGAGTTCCATACGGAATTCGTCGCGGTTGCGGAGCGGGAAGCCGTTCCAGCCCGACCGGCTGCGGCCTCGCAGCACCAGGAACAGCAGCGCGAGCAGGACGACAACCGCCAATATGCTTACCTTCAAGGCTTTATCTTTCCACTTTCCCATCGCTGCCGAAGTTGATTTCTATGTTTTCGTAACCCAGGTCGCCGAGCATGGCGGTGAACCAGGTCCTGCCGCGTTCCGCCGCTTCCCTGTCCAGGCGCAGGCTGTCCAGCTCACGCAGGATCTCCCTTTCTCCCCTCGCCTTCACGCGCCGGCGGGCCTCCGCGTCATTCACGTAATCCTCGCCGAAAGGCTTGCGGCGGGCATAGACCAGCTTTATCTCATTCTCGGGCAGGCTGAAATGCAGCCGCTTCACCGGCGGAAGGGTTAGCGAAATGCTGTTCGTGGCTCTGTCGATGCTGACCTTCTCCGGATCGAAGTCCTTCATGTCCAGACCGTATTCGCAGTACGCCCGGCAGGAGAACAGCACCTTGCTCTCGTCCCCTGCAAGCCACCACCTGTCGGTAGTCTCCTCGAAGGTCGTGGACATCGTATATTCCAGCAGTGAAAGTTCCCCCGCCTCCTTCAGGCTGTTCAGACCGTCCATCGTACGCGCCTTCCGGCCGCTGCACGAAAGCAGCAGCACGCAGCACAGCAGCACCGCAATGGTCCTGAATGAAGTTGAACCTATATTCATTATAAACGTTTGCGACATAAAATATGCCAGACCGGACTGCAATATAACAAAAAAGACCCGCATTCCTGCAGGTCTCTTCGTGGGAGTTGACGGAGTCGAACCGCCGACCCTCTGCTTGTAAGGCAGATGCTCTAAACCAACTGAGCTAAACTCCCTTCGCGTTTTGGGACTGCAAATATACAACCCTTTTTCAAATCCACAAATTAATTCAGTTAATTTCGGCATCTTAATTGCATTTCACCAAAAATGCTTATATTTGCACCCACAAAGGAAAGATGCTCGAGTGGCTGAAGAGGCACGTCTGGAAAGCGTGTGACCGCCCAAAGCGGTTCCAGGGTTCGAATCCCTGTCTTTCCGCAAAGATAAGCAGCCCGCACAGGCTGCTTTTGTTTTAACCAATAAAGAAAGTACACGATATGAAAAAAGTTCTGTTACTCATCGCGACGGCCATCCTGGCACTCTCCGGTTGCAGGGAGAAGGTTGAGCCGGTCTACGTAGACTCCCTCGGGAATTTCAATGACGCAACGGCTAAGTTCTATGGTGACTTCTATGGAAACGGAACCCATAACTACTTCCTCACGCTCTTCAGCGGTTATATGGATGACAACTACGAACTGCTCGGCGCCGGACGCTACGTCAGCTTCGAACTGAACGTCCCTGCAAGCCCCGCACTCGGCATACCTGCAGGCACCTATACCCCCCAGAAGAACGAGAGATATCCCGAATACACCTATCTCAAAGGCTATCGCGGCGGACTTGACGAGAACCTCGGCATCATCTCCGGTTCATACGTCTTCACCTACGAAGGCTCCAGCGACGTTCCTTCGGTGATGATGATCACTGACGGAAGCATCAGGGTCGCCTACGCCGGCAACCGACTCCTCGTGAACGGCATCATCGTCGCGGACGGACACGAATACGAACTCCGCTACGAAGGGAACGTCTATGCACTGGACATGAGGACGCCCGACGTTCCGACCAACCCCGTCCTGAACAGGCTCAACGACTGCGAGGCCGTCAACTACGGCAAGAACTACAACAACGTCAACGCCGACGACTGGTGGTTCTGCCTCTATTCCGAAGACTTCGACGACACCAAGGAATGCGTCGAATTCGAGATCCTCGCCCCGACCGGCAGCACCACGCTTCCCACCGGAACCTACAGGATCGAGAACGAAGTCATCGCTCCGGGAATGGGTGTGTACGGATGGGTCAACGACGATGACACCTTCGGCGGCACCTGGTACTGCTACGGCGGATACGCCACCTACGGCGCTACGGAAGGCTATGTCAACATCACCGCAGTCGGTGACAGATATACTATCGACTTCAGCTGCTACGACGGCGTCGAGGAAAACAGCTTCTCCGGAAGGTTCTCCGGAGGAATCAGATACTTTGAGCCGAGCGACTTCGCAGTTGCGAAATCCTGCTCGGTGAAGACCAAATCCGGGGATGTTCTGGTTTCGACAGCACATGTCAGGGACGGTAAGCACGTCGGGAGTAGGAGGCTGGCCCGTATTCCTCAGCCTTCACGCCAATAACTGGCAACTACAACTACTCATACGCTTGCTAGTCTCTAATGAGACGGCATCAATCAGGGCCGCCAAGGCTGCGGAACTGACGTATATCCCTCCAGTCTTTAGGCCGGTTATGACGGACCAAGGGGTATCATTCAAACCGGATGCACGGCGCAGACACCTCTAAGCGTCGCCAAGATTCAGAGGATAAGCTGCGGTCAAGGGCGCCTTCCCTCATGCCGCCGCCGACAATCAAAGGAAGGATAAGCGCTTCCCTCATGCCGCCGCCGACAATCAAAGGAAGGATAAGCGTGTAGAAAGCCCTTCAGGGCGGTGTTTGGACGCGGGTTCGACTCCCGCCATCTCCACCAGAAGTGACTGACAGCCGACGGCTGTTCAGTCACTTCTTTGTTTCCACTCTACGGTTTCCCAGCGCTGGCAGACTACAGCCTCCTGAGGAACTACGTTCGCTTCGCTCACTCCGGCCCCTCCCACAATCTGCGTCGTTCCGTTTCCGGAACTCGCATCTTGCGGGCCCCTCCCCCTGCCCCTGTCCGGGGGTGGACAGGCCCTCAGGAGGCTGTAGTCTGCCAAAGCGCTATAAAAAGCGGGTAGAGTTATTTCAGATTGAAGCCCTTGATGATGATTTCGGGCTTGGAGCCGTTGAGGGCGGAAGCGTCGAAGGTCACCGTGAGGGTGCGGCTGGAACCGGGCATGAGATGGAAGAAGTTGTCCGAATAGCTCACCGGGAGGATGCGCTCGCCTCCGGCCATCGCGATCAGGCGAACCATCATCGC
>CADAFW010000114.1 GCA_902787295.1 uncultured Bacteroidia bacterium | reverse complement strand
GTTGACCACGTTGACCACCAGGTCGGCCCACATCGAACGGACCGAATCCTGCATGCCTATGAACCATCCCCGGAAAACCATCAGGGAAAGGGTTGCCGGTGCAGCCCAGATGCGTATGAAGAAGTAGCGGGAGGCGAGCGTCTCCACCGCGGGACTGCCGTGGGTGAAGAACAACACCGCCTTCAGGTAGGGCCACTGGATGAGGAATACCCCCGCCGCCACCGCAAGCGCGAGCGCAAGGCCGCGGCAGAATATCCTGCCGCTGTCCCGCAGGTCGCCGCGTCCGAAAGCCTGTGCGGCGAGCCCTCCGGTGCCGATGCGCAGGAAGCCGAAACTCCAGTAGAGCAGCGTGAAGAGCATGGAACCGATGGAGATGGCGCCTATGAATTCGGCCGCCTCCATCCCGCCGGCCGCCGGAAGATGGCCTGCCACGGCGGTGTCCACCATGCCTACTATGGGCACGGTGATGTTGGCCAGTATGCTCGGAAGGGCGAGCCTCAGGATTTCCTTGTTGAGGCTGCGGTTCATCGGAATTTCTGGTCTTCCTCGAGCATTCCGAGGTAGGAATTGTAGCGTTCAGGGGAGACCAGCCCCTCGTCCAGGGCAGCCTTGACGGCGCAGCCCGGCTCGTGGGTGTGGGTGCAGGGCACGAATCGGCAGCGGTCGGCGAGCCGGAGCATTTCGGGGAAATATTTGCCTATCTCCTCCTTCTCCAGGTCCACCAGCCCGAAGCCGCGCAGGCCGGGGGAGTCTATGATGAATCCGCCTTCCCCGCCCAGCAGGGGGTACATTTCGTACAGCGAGGTGGTGTGCTTGCCCTGGAGATGGGCGTCGGAGATGCGGCCCACCTTCGGGTCGAGGCCGGGGTCGAGCGCCTTGATGATGCTGGACTTGCCCACCCCGGACTCGCCGCTGACGAGGCTGACCTTGCCGCGGCACAGATCCCTGAGGGCGTCCATCCCTTCTCCCGTCTTCGCGGAAGCCTGGATGACCCTGTAGCCGGCGCCTTCGTAGATGCCGATGAAATTCTGCATCCCCTCGGGGTCCTCCCCGCGGTAAAGGTCCACCTTGTTGAGGACTATGACAGCGGGAATCTTATAGACTTCGCAGGTGACCAGTATCCTGTCCAGGAAGGGGAATTTGAGTTCCGGGAACCAGAGGGTCACCACTATCACGGCCTGGTCCAGGTTGGATGCGATCACGTGGGACTGGCGGCTCAGGTTCGTGCTGCGGCGTATGAGGTAGTTGGAGCGGGGATGGACCCTGGTGATCACCGCCGGATGCTCTTCGTCCGGAGCGACCCCTTCGGTCTCGTAATCCACGCGGTCGCCCACCGCCACCGGATTGGTGGAGGTGCCGGCGCCGAGGCGTACCTTGCCCCTGAGCACCGCCGGGAAAGGCTTCCACGCGGGAAGTTCGCTCAGCTCGTAATGGCTGCCCGCATTTTTTACCACAATGGCTTCCATCAAGGCAAAGATACGAAGATTCTTTGTATCTTTGTAAGTTACCATTATGATAGAAGAAACCCAGATCGAATCCGCTGTCAGGAGCATATTCGACAGCATCGAATTCACCGCCGAGCCAGCCGGCCTGTACGACCCGCTCCGCTATATGATCTCAATCGGAGGCAAGCGCATACGTCCGAAGCTCTGCCTCACGGCATGGTCCCTTTTCAAGGACAACCTTTCGGAGGAAATCTATGCCCCGGCGGCGGCTCTCGAGGTCTTCCATACCTTCACCCTCATCCACGACGACATAATGGACCGCTCGCCCCTGCGCCGCGGTATGCCGACCGTGTGGACCAAGTGGTCGGAAGACACCGCCATCCTCTCCGGCGACGTGATGCTGATAGATGCATACAAGCGCATCGCAAAGGCCCCACAGCACTGCAGGGCCAAGGTTCTGGACCTTTTCTCCAGGACTGCCGCAGAGGTGTGCGAGGGTCAGCAGTATGATATGGAATTCGAATCGGTCCCTACCGTCACGATGGAGGAATACGACAGGATGATAGGCCTGAAGACCGCTGTCCTGCTTGCCTGCTCCGCCAAGATGGGCGCCATCATAGCCGGTGCTTCCGACGCCGAGTGCGACGCGCTCTACCGCTACGGTTACGAGCTGGGAATGGCATTCCAGGTGGCCGACGACTATCTGGATGCATACGGTGACGTGAAAGTGTTCGGCAAGCCCATAGGCGGCGACATACTCAACGGCAAGAAGAGCTGGCTGACCGTCCGCGCGCTGGAGAAGAGCTCCGACCGCGAGGCCTTCCTCGCTGCCTTCGATGCCGAGGTGACCGATGAAGAGAGCGGCCGCAGGAAGATAGAATCCGTGAAGGCCCTCTACGACGCCCTCGGAGTGGCTGCCGACGCGCGTGCCGAGATAGAAAGATTCAGTTCCAGGGCCATGGAAGCCGTGTCCGGCATAGGGCTGGGCGCCGACGCGCTGGAGACCCTCCGCAGATTTGCAGCATCCCTTGTAGGAAGAGTGAAATGATGAAGAAGCTTTGTGCGATACTGTTAGCGGCCTGCCTGCTGCCGGCCGTCCTCAGCGCCCAGAATCCCAGGGCGGTGATTAAGGCCATCTACAAAGGTGACAGTTTCGAGCAGGTCAAGGACAAGCACGACCGGGCCGTGAAGTCCAACCCCGGGAACGAGCCTGCGATGCAGCTGATGGAGGCCCTCTACCTCCTGCACAACGGCCAGCCGGTGGACGGCTACTACCAGTACTGCGGCAGCCGCGCCGAGATAGAATCCAGCAACGACATCGCCAAGATGCTCAAGTCCCTGCAGCTCCGCCTGCCGGACCTCTTCGCCGCCCTCGAATCCGCCAGCACCAGCGAGATCCTGCGCCTGGACGACGAGGAGCAGTTCGACAAATACATAGACGTGGCTTCCGCCAACGGGAATCACTCCCTGGACATCCTGATGGCCGCCCGCGAGAACCGTGCGTTCAGCGATGCGGAGAAGGCGAACACCGTGGAAGCCTACACGCGCTTCCTTACGAAATACCCGGACGCGAAGGACTACAACCGCGAGCGCGCCGTTGCGCTTCGCACCAACCTACATTACAAGGCCGCGGCCGGATCCGGCGACGAGGAGACCATGGAAAAGTTCCTCGCCGACTACCCGGACTACAGCCGCAATGCCGAGCTATCGGCCCTCCTCGCCGACCTCAGGTACGCCCGCGTGATGAAGGACGCGAACAAGGCCGACCTCTGGTGGTTCGCGAACAAATACCCTGACTACAAGGACATTGCGAAGGTGCTCGGCACCATCTCCGAGATAGAATACGGGGAACTTGACACCACCGACCTCGACGCGGTGAAGAAGTACGTGGAGAGCTGGCCCGATTCCCGTCACTCCGCCGGGCTGAAGAAGATGCTGCAGTTCGAGCAGATGATAAGGAAGGCGGACCTCGCCGCCATCTTCGCATACATCGAGGCCAACGGCTACACCGCCGACTACCCCAGGATGGTCCGTGCGATAGCCCGCGTCCACGACGCCTTCATCCTGACCCCCGACATCCGGGAGGTGGACCTCGTCCGCTTCCGCGACAGCAAGGGCAACGTCGGATACTGGAGCAAGAACGGCGCGGTGGCCATCGCTCCCCACTACGATACCTTCCCGGTGTCCGAGGGCATATTCCCCTATGACGCCGTCTATGGACCCGAGTTCGTGAAGGGCCGCGGAATTGCCGCCGTCCTCCAGGGCTCCGTCGCCGGCGTGATAAGCCGCCAGGGCAGCTCCGTGGTCAATTCCAAAGGCTCCGGCGTCACCATCAGCGACGTGATCTCCATCATCCTTCCGTCCGGCGGAAGGGACACCCTCAAGACAGAACTCTACACGCTCACCGGCTCATACCTCGGCGTGGGCTCGTATGTCCAGTCTGCAGTACCCTGCGCGGAACGGGGCAGGTTCAACCCCGGCGCGGTCGCGGGAGGCATGACCGGCAGGCTCAACGCCTTCGCCAACGTCTCCCTCGGTCCCGTGGACAGCCTCAGCATACTCACCCTCGACGGCATAGCCCTCGGGCTCAAGGCTGTGGTGAAGAACGGCAGGATACGCGCGTTCAACGACCACGTCGTGGCCACCGACAAGGGCATAGTCCTCGTGGACAACTGGTCCATCCTCGGCCGCGACGACTTCGACGGCAACGAGTTCGTGAAGGAAGGCCGCATCCTTGTCTGCAGGGGCGGGAAGTGGGGCTATCTGGACGGCAGCATGAGCCAGGCCATAGAACCCGCATACACCTATGCGGAGTCCTTCTGCGGCGGTTCTGCGCTGGTCGGCAACGGCAGCTCGTTCAGCCTGATAGACGCGGGGGGAAAGGAAATCTTCTCCGCTCCGATCATGCGCCGCATCCCTTTCTGCGACGAGCGCCGCTCCGAGTTCGAGCATTATGCGTTCTATGTCTATCGCGACGGCGACGTATGCGGCGTGGTGGATTCGGGCGCGGCGGTCATCCTGCCTCCGGTGGAGATGGACGTGGACGCATCCGGAGTGCCTGCAGTGCGCATCAGCGCTTCCGGCGACCTGGTTTTCCTCAAGAACGGCAGGCCGCACAGGCTCGACCTCACAGAACTTGTATCCAACACTGCGAAATGAAGATAGTATTCGCTACGGGCAACCTGCACAAGCTGCGCGAGGCCCAGGAAATCCTCGGCGATGGCTTCGAGCTCGTATCGCCCGCTTCCCTCGGCATCGACGGGGACGTCCCGGAGACGGGGGAGACCCTCAGGGACAATTCGATAATCAAGGCCGAGTACCTGTATGAGAAGACCGGGCTCGACTGCTTTGCGGACGACACCGGCCTCGAGGTGGATGCCCTCGGCGGCGCTCCCGGCGTGCATACCGCGCGCTATGCCCACGAACTGGCGATGATGCGCGGGCTGCCGGCGCCTCCCGACCATGAATTCACGGCCAATATGGACACCCTGCTCGCCGAGCTCGGAAAACTTGGCCCGGACGCTCCCAGGACCGCCCGTTTCCGCAGCGTCATCACTTTGATAATCGGTGGGGAAAAGCATTTCTTCGAGGGCGTGATGGAAGGCCGCATCGCGATGCAGAAGGCCGGCTGCGGAGGCTTCGGCTACGACCCTGTGTTCATCGCCGACCTTTATCCCGACGTGACCGTCGCCGAACTGCCCGAAGAGACGAAGAACGCTATCTCACACAGGGGCAACGCGCTCCGGCTGATGGCTCAGTGGCTGAGGGAGAACGCTCCCGCCTTGGCTCCTATCCAGCGGCCTGCGGACGCCTGAAACAGCGGCCCGAGGGACGTGTAGTGGCGTTCGTCGAAGCAGTACTGGAAGTCGCAGATGAGCGGGATGTC
>CADAFW010000113.1 GCA_902787295.1 uncultured Bacteroidia bacterium | reverse complement strand
GGTGCCTATGGTGTTGATTCCGGCCTCATGGGCCATCGCCGGCCAGTCCACTTCGGAGAGCTCGGCGGTGGAAAGCACGAGGCCGCGCATCTGCCACCACGGGGCATCCCGGGGTTCATCCGTACGGGCGCAGGAAAACGTCAGGGGAAGCGACAGCAGTGCCGCAAGCAAGGAGAGAGATATACGCATAACTGACTCTTTGCCTTAAAATTACGAATTCCCGACGGAAGAACCAAAGGAATCCAGGCAGGTCCGGGAATCGGGGCCGATGAAGACATTGAAGTCTCCGGGCTCGAGGATAAGATTCTCCGAGTTGTCGTAATAACGCAGCAGGTCGGCGGTAATGTCGAATCCGACGGTCTTGCTCTCCCCCGGCTCCAGCGATATCTTCTCGAAGCCCTTGAGTTCGCGGACAGGCCTGGAAAGACTGCCGAAGACGTCCTGGATGTACATCTGGACCACTTCCCTGCCGGCCACGGAGCCGGTATTGGTCACGGTAACTGAAGCCCTTATGCTGCCGTCTTCCGTCATAGAGCCGGAGGACAGGGTCACCGGGCCGTACTCGAAAGCAGTGTATGAAAGGCCGTATCCGAACGGATAGAGAGGAGAGCTGGGGCCGTCGATATAGCAGGACCTGCGCTTAAAATACTCCTCGCCCTCAGGCAGGGGGCGTCCGGTGTTCCTGTGGGAATAGTAGAGCGGAATCTGCCCGATATTCCTGGGGAAAGAGATCGTGAGTTTCCCGGAAGGGTTCACGTCGCCGAAGAGCACGTCGGCCACGGCATAGGCGGTCTCGCTGCCCCCGAACCATACATCCAGGATTGCCGGCACGTTCCCGCTCTCCCATTCGATGGAAAGCGGCCTGCCGTTGAAGAGCAGCAGCACCACCGGCTTGCCGGTCTTGAGCAGTTCCCTGAGCAGGGTCTGCTGCACGTCGGGGATGCCGATACTGGAACGGGAAGCGGTCTCGCCGCTCATCTCGGACGACTCTCCGACAGCGGCCACGACCACGTCCGCCTGCCTCGCGACCGCAAGGGCCTCGCGGAGCATTTCGGCATCGCTCCGGCCGTCGCGCGGGATGTCGCGGCCATACAGCGTTCCTCTCTTCTCGACCTCAAGGTCGGAAATGACATTGCTGCCTTTGGCGTAGAGGAACTTGACCTTGTCGCCAAGTTCTTCCCTGAGACCGTCGATGAGCGTAGTGCATTCGGAGAGTCTTGCGGCGACGCTCCAGGTTCCCGGCATGTTCGACGAGGTGTTGGCCAGGGGGCCTATGACCGCGACGGTGCCTTTCTTCTCGAGCGGAAGCACTTTCCGGCCTTTGAATTCCTCGTTGCGAAGGAGCACGAACGAATCGGCGGCGATGCGCCTGGCGGCGGCCCTGTGAGCGTCGCAGCGCAGTTTGAGGGCGGCCTCTTCCTCACGGCAGAATTTGTACGGATCCTCGAACAGGCCGAGCCTGTACTTGGCCTCGAGTATGCGGCCCTTCACGGCGGACAGGAGCTGGGTCAGGAAAGCTTCGGACACCATGTCCATATCTATTCCGGCGTCAAGCGCACGCACCGACACCTGATGGATGTCGCCCATCCCGTGGGGCACGCATTCGGCTATCCCGGTGTAGTCGGTGACCACGAAGCCGCCGAAGCCCCAGCGGCCGCGGAGCACATCGGTCATCAGCCACTTGTTGACGGTGGCGGGCACGTCGTCCACGACATTGAAAGAGGCCATCACGCTGCCGGCCCCGGCATCCACCGCAGCCTTGTACGGCGGCAGGTAATCGTTGAACATCCTGGTGCGCGACATGTCCGCGGTGTTGTAGTCGCGGCCTCCCTCGGCTGCGCCATAAAGGGCGAAGTGCTTCACGCAAGCCATGATTTCGTCGGGACGGGTGAAGCGGCTGCCGGGCTGACCCTGGTAGCCGAGGACCATCGCACGGGCGACGGCGCAGCCGAGGAAAGGATCCTCGCCGCTGCCCTCGGCCACGCGACCCCATCTCGGATCGCGTCCTATGTCCACCATGGGGCTGAAGGTCCACGATATGCCGTCCGAAGAGGCCTCCACGGCGGCGATGCGGGCGGATTCCTCCACCTCCTCCATATCCCAGGTACAGGAAAGGCCGAGGGGGATCGGGAATACGGTCTCGTAGCCGTGGATCACGTCCAGTCCGAAGAGGAGCGGAATGCCGAGCCTCGAGGAATCGACCGCCAACTGCTGGAGTTCACGGACGGTCGCGGCGCCTCTGACATTGAGGAAGCCGCCGACTTCGCCGGCCTTGACACGGGCGGCGCTGCCGCTGTTCCTGGCTTCTCCGGTGTTGATCCTGCCGGCGACGGGAAGGTTCAGCTGGCCGATCTTCTCCTCGAGCGTCATCTTCCCGAGGAGATCCGAGCAGAAGCGGTCCATGGCAGCATCGCCGGAATCTCCTGTGCTGCAACCCGCAAAGACGAGGGTCGCCAACAGGATCGTGAGGACTCTGTTTTTCATAGGTATGTCGTCAAATTACTATTTCGCGTCCATCGCCTGGCAGGCGGTGATGGCGATCATCTTGTAGATGTCGTCCACGGAGCAGCCGCGGCTGAGGTCGTTGACCGGACGCGCGATGCCCTGGAGGATGGGGCCGATGGCATCGGCGTTGCCGAGACGCTGGACGAGCTTGTAGGCGATGTTGCCGACCTCGAGGTTGGGGAACACGAGGACGTTGGCGTTGCCGGCGATGTCGGAGCCGGGAGCCTTCTTCTTGCCCACTGAAGGCACGAGGGCCGCATCCGCCTGGAGCTCGCCGTCCACCTTGAGGGCGGGATCGAGTTCCTTGGCGAGCTTCGTGGCCTCCACGACCTTGTCCACCACCTCGTGCTTCGCGGAGCCCTTGGTGGAGAATGAAAGCATTGCGACGCGGGGATCCTCGAAGCCGGCCACGCTCCTGGCGGTCTGCGCGGTGCAGACTGCGATCTGGGCAAGCTGGTTGGCATCGGGAGCCGGGGTCACGGCGACGTCGCCGATCACGAGCACGCCGTTCTCGCCGTACTGGGGAGTCTGGGTGATCATAAGCATCGCACCGCTCACGCAGGTGATGCCGGGAGCGCATTTGATGATCTGGAGCGCGGGACGCAGGGTCTCTCCGGTGGTGGAGAGGGCGCCGCTGATCTGTCCGTCGGCATTGCCGCTCTTGATGATGAGGCATCCGAAGTAGAGCGGGTTGAGAACGGTCTCGCGTGCAAGCTCGATGGTCATGCCCTTCTTCTGGCGGAGCTGGAACAGGAGCTGAGCGTACTCTTCGGTCTTCTCGCTGGTGGCGGGATCGATGATGGTGGCCTTGGAGATGTTCTTCAGGCCGAGTTTGTCCGCATAGGCAAGGACCTCATCGCGGTTTCCGATGAGGATGATTTCGGCGAGGTCATCGGCGATGGCCCTGTCCGCTGCCGTGATGGTGCGCTCCTCGAATGACTCCGGGAGGACGATGCGCTGCTTGTTTGATTTCGCGCGCGCGACGATGCTTTCGATAAGAGACATATTGTTATGTATTTCAGTGTTACAAAACAAAGGGAGAAGATTGCTCTTCTCCCCTCTTGGTGCGCGGGATGAGACTCGAACTCACACGTCGCAATTGACACTAGCTCCTGAAACTAGCGCGTCTACCATTCCGCCACCCGCGCCCGATATTGGAATGCAAATATACAAACTTTTTCAGAAAATAAACGATAGCGCGACTATGATGTCGCTCATCTTGAAAAAATAGTCCGCTCCGTCCGCCACGGTCCTGCCGCAACGGGGGCAGGCATAGACCGTGTACACGTCGTAGCCGCCCCAGAGGCCGAGTCCGAAATCCAGGTTCAGGCGGGGCGTAAGCATATAGGCATAACCGGCCCTGAAAACCCCGCCGTAGCGGTCTCCCTCACAGGTTTCCGGCGACACGAAGCCGCCGGTGTTGTACTCCTGCCAGCGCAGGGCGGCAGCGGCCCACCAGCCCGACCAGACGTTCCACGGCCAGTACCTGACGCCCGCGGAGAGCGAGCGTTGCCTGGACTGGCGCAGGTCCGGAGCCTCCCCGAAGCTGAAGGGATTGTACTTCACCCCGGCGTTCACGCTCCAGTGCTGCGACACGCCGTAGCCGGCCTCCAGGCTCATCGTCCCGCGGTTGGCAAGGTCCGCGAAATTGGTGGAAACAGACAGCGCCTGCCCGCTGAGGGTCCACGCGAAAAACAGCGCGGACAGCATTGCAATCAATCTTTTCATATCTTATTTATATCGGCCGAAAGCCCTGTTGATCACGCTCTTGAGTTCAGGATACAGCGCCAGCAGCTTGTCCTGGAAGATGTCCTTGTCTATTATGTCCGAGGTCAGCGCCGCGAAAATCTTGTACCGGTTCAGGCCCCTCTCGTCCAGGAACACAAGCGTCTGCGGAGTGAACCAGAAAGACGAGCCGAAGATGCGGGACCTGTCGCCGTACCTGTCCCGGAAGAACATAGTCTCCACATAGTAGGCCCACATCTCCCCCACCTCGCAGTAGCCGTGGTCCTTCTCCGTCCCCACTCCGTAGGTGACGAATCCCGAGGTGACGAAAGAGCGCAGGATGTAATTTATGTAATTGTCCCAGAAGGACTTGCCGCACTGCATGAAATGGCTGGCGTGGGCGAATTCGTGGATGGCCAGGGAGTAGATTTCGGAATAGTCCGTCAGGTCTTTCACGCCGAGGGTGATGTCCGGCAGGAACATCTCCACCAGGGACGCGTACTCCCCGAGGAAGTCCCCTATCAGTCCGCTCTCCACCATGGCGCCCTGCCTCAGCATCACGGCACTGCTGCTCCGCATCGCGTGCAGGAGCCATATCCTGAGGTTCGCGGGCGGGGTCTTCATGCTGCCTCCCGTCGAATTGCAGGACTCGAAAAAATCATAGCCGGCATTGTTCACCACGGCGCGCGTGAAGAGCTTGCGGTCGGAATCGGCACTCACCTCCAGGTCCATTCCCGAGGCCGGACCGGTTCCCATCGTGGACACGGAAGCCGGCAGGAGGATGAGGTTGAAACCTATGCAGAAGCCCTTCTTGTTGCGGAATACCAGGCGGTAGCGCGGTTCGCTGGAGAAGGTCCGCTTCATCTCGTAACGGCCGTCGGCATCGGTATAGCACTGGCCGAATTTCACGAAGCAGTTGCAGTTCACCATCACCCCCTTGACCCCTTCCGGCTCGGAAGAGTGCGCGGGATCCACGATGGTGATGCGGCCCGAGGGCGATGCGGCGGCGTCCGCACGCGTGGCCGGGATGAGCATATCGGCGTTCCCCGTAAGCCGGAAGGCCTCCCGCTCCACTTCCGCCCAGTCTATCCCGTCCGCCTTCGTGGACGGCGCGTGGTCGGCAATGAAGCACTCGTCCAGCAGTTCGTAGCGCACGTCCTCCGGGAAGACGAATCCCGCCGGAACCACCGCGTACTGCCAGGTGATGTCGTCCTCGGCGACGGAAGGGTCGTGGTACCAATCCCCCTCCCGGACGATGCGGTAGTCCACCGGATGGTCCACCAGCACCAGGCCCAGGGCGAGCAGGGCGTCATACTGCGCCTCGTCCTTCGGGAGGAAGCGCACATAAAGATCGGTAGGGTCGAGGGCGATGCGGCCGGCCTTGGTGGGATAGACCGACGCCAGCGCCTCTTCCATGTTGGCAACGGTATAAGGGTCCTCCAGCTGCTCACCGAGGACTATCATCCCGTGCCCGAGTCCAGCTCCGGGAACATCCCCCGCGGGGCCGGGCTCAGGGCCGTTCCCGGCGCAGGAACAAAGCGCCGCCAGAAGCGGCAGGTAACAGAAATTCTTCATAGTTCATCAGTTCAAGTTCGACTGATGCAAAGTAAGACAATAACAGCCGTTTCAGAAAAGAAGAAACGGCTATTATCGAAAACTATTTATCAGAAAGGTCTAAGCCCCTGAATCACAAATACATATTACGTGACTCCTGAGGGCGTCGGCAATGCCGCAACGCAGCGGAAGTCCCTCGGAAACCGAAGAAATGAAATCTTCGGTCATCGCCTTGTCGGCGCCGGCGTGGAGCGGCTTGTCCCGAAGGTCCGAGAAATCATACTCCCGGCACTCCCCCGAAGCCGTCCGTACCGTTATATCGTAGGCGTCGGCGCAGACCTCCCCGTTCTCGAACACGAAGCGGGCTGTCCGTCTGCCGCCGCGGCGGTCGCACTTCATCCGGATCGTGGCCCTGAGCCCGCCGGGATAGCATATTTCGATGGTCTGCGTGTCGTTGACGTCGTTGTCCGAGTGGAATACGCAGCGGCCGTAGTCGCTTTCCTTCAGGATGCGGTGCAGCATCTCGTCGGTGGATTCGCCCGGGAAGGTCATGAAATTGCTGATCCAGTCGTGCTTGCGGAGGTAGAGGTCCACCGCGGAATAGCGGCAGTCCCGCTCGAGCGGGCAGTCGAGGCAACGCTCCGCAGCGCCTTCAGGTGCGTTCTCCGCACGGAAGATCCGCCTTTCGCCCTCGGAACGCCAGGACAGCGGCTCGCCGGGAATCATCCAGAGCAGCAGGTCCACGTCGTGGCAGAGTTTGGTAAGGGTAATGGGGCCGGATTCCGCTTCCCTGGCCCAGGTGCCACGCACGTAACTGTGCATCATACGGTTCAGGCCGACCTCCACCTCCCAGTCCACCGAAAGCAGCCTGCCAAGCGAGGGATCGGATACCAATTCCTTGAGTTTCAGGAAGAAAGGATGATAGCGGAGTTCGTAGCACACTGCCACGGGCACGCCACGGCTTTCGGAGAGTCCGGCCAGTTCCCTGCACTCCTCCAGCCTGGTCGCGACCGGCTTTTCCAGCAGCAGCGGCCAGCCGAGGGCGATGCAGCGCCTGGCATAGTCGTAATGGGTCCTGTCGGGCGAGGCGATGATGGCNNGTCTATCCGTATTCCCGACGCAATCAGCGCATCCAGCGACTCGAAGCAGCGGCTTTCATCGATGCCATAAGCCCTGACGGCATAGCTGCGGCAATAGGCAGAAGGCTCCACTATACCGGCCACGCGCGCCCTGCCGTCGAGGCAGGAGACGTATTTCCTGGCCCTGTTGCCGAATCCTATGACCGCCAGTTCGAGCATCAGTCCTCCTCGCCGAGGTCAAGTATCCTTACGTTCCTGAACTGCAGGCCCTTGCCGTGGCCGCAGAAGGAGATGTGCCCCTTATGGTTGAACATTCCGGGGTGGTTGCGGTGGTCGACGGTGTAGGGATTGACCTTGGATCCGTCGGGAGCCACGTTATGGCCCTGGCAG
>CADAFW010000112.1 GCA_902787295.1 uncultured Bacteroidia bacterium | reverse complement strand
TCCTCGTAGGTATTCTTGGACACCGGCACGGAAATGCCGGCGCAGTCGAGTTCCGCCACTATGCTGCCGCCCGTCTCCTTGCGGAGCGCCTTGATGTGCGAGGGGTTCACATAGTAGGACCTCTGGCAGCGGAATATGCCGGCGCGGCTGACCACCGGCTCTATCCCGTTCATCGACGCGCGCAGCTGGTAATCCTTGACCTCTTCCCCGTCCAGGTAATGGATCCTGACGTAATTCTCTTCGGCAGAGATATAGAGAAGCGCCTTGTCCGCAAGCACAAGCTTCAACTGCTTATAGAGCAGCGCCTTTTCCGCAAGCACGAGCTTCAGCTGCTTGTTCACGTCGTGGAAGCGGAGGAGCGAGGCCTCTTCCGGAGACTGGTAGCGGACCTCTTTCCCGGCTATGTCGCTGAGGATGAAGCACAAAATCACGTACGGGAACAGGAGGATGAGCAGCATCCAGCCTACGCACTCGCCCAGGACGTCGAAATACCCTTCCGCCCCGCGGAGCATCAGGGTGACGTAGAGGGCGTTGAACGCAGCCGCTATGACCACTTCCAGCAGACACCAGAGGATATAGGCCCACCACATATGCGGGATGGAATTCCTCAGCAGATAGAATATGTTACGGGTGATTGCATACGAACCGAGGGTGATGCACATCATTATGGTCAGGTTGAAGAAGAACCTGCCGCCCATGTCCAGGAAGGCCACCAGACCCTCCGGACGGTATATCGCTGAGAAAACGAGGAAGAAGACAGGCAGGATGACGATGTGCCAAAGCTGCGTGCCGTATCTCCGGAATAATTTCGGTACCTGTTCCATCTTCGGTTTCCTTTACAGTTCCACGGTCTTTTCCCAGCTCCGGCCGAAGCGGTCCGTGACGACCACGCGCACCTCTTTCGCATTCCTTGAAGGCTTGGCGGTGAAGTAGTGCCAGTTCCAGCGGGGACGGCGGAAGCCCGGGATGGACTTGCCCTCGTACACCTCGTTTATCTGCCTGACATAGGTCGGAGATACGTCCAGCATCTGGACCATGTCGCCCTTGAGCACTCCGTCCTGATACCAGACGACGGACCATGAGTCGTCGTAATCCCATACGTTGGCTATGAGCGCGGAAGGATTCATCAGGCTGTGGCCGGGCATTATGATCTCGAACTGGAAGTCGTCGTCATAGTCCACCGGATGGTACAGCCAGTCGAGACTGCCGCCGCGCTTGCGGAAGATCTTGTAGCCACGGGGGGTGCCGTCGTTGTCCCAGGTGGTGAACCACCAGGCGCCGCAGATGGCGGCGGGGTTGTGTTCGCGTATGGTTTCGGTGATCTGGTAGTTGTTGCTGATGTGGGTGTGGCCGCTGACGAAGTCCACCGGGCGGCCGTCGAGCAGCGCCACCATCTCCTCCCCGCGCACTATGGCATCCTTGCGGAACCATCCGTGCACCGGGGAATGCTGGGCGACATAGATATGGGTATCCGCGGGAATGAATTGCAGCAGCCCGCTGACGAATGCGAATTCCTCGTCGGTATAACCTTCCTCGTACTTCTTTGCGGTGTCGTAGATGATATTCTTGAGGACTATCACGAGGTCTCCGCCTAGCCAGAACGCATAGTTGACCGGGCCGAAGTCATCCTCATACGGCTTGCACGCGTCGCGGCCCTTACGGGCAAGGTCGAAGTCGTGGTTGCCTATGACCGGATAGACGGGTGCGGCCACCTGCGGCATCACGTTCTTGTAGAGCGGGTTGACGATCTTGAAGCTGTCCCAGCCTATGTCGCCCAGCATCAGGCCGGCGACGAGTCCGTCCGCGGAATACTTCTCCACCTGCGCGCAGATGTCCTGCAGCGGCTCCGAGCAGAACTGCTGGAACTGCTTCTTGTTGCGGCACTGGGGGTCGGATATGCAGAGGAGGGTGTAGTCGTCCCCGTCCCTGGTCTTGAGCAGTTCGAAATCGTATTTCTTCGCAAGGCCCAGGCGCTTGTAGAAGACCGGAGTCCCGCTGCTGTAGTCCACGGTGTATCCGGACGGGCTCACCACGAACACGAAGGCGGCCGAGTCGGCGGCATCCAGCGTATAGCGGCCGTTACGGGCGGTCACGGCGAAGGAGGTGCCGTCGGAAACCACCACTCCGGCAAGCTTCTCGCCGCCGCAGCTCACGGTTCCGCTGATCTTCTTCGCATCGGCGATGCCGGAGAAAACGACCAGGCAGGCGAACAGGGTGCAGATCCTTCTCATACTATTTGTATGTATTGATGCTGAACGTCTTAGGCCTCTTCATGGTCTCGGTGTAAACCCTTCCTTCGTCGTCCGTCACCTGGATCTCGAGCGTGGAAGTCGCGCTGGACGCCCTCACCTTGAACATATGGTTGGTCTGGGAAGGGCCGAAGCCGAAGGAGCCGGAACTCTTGAACCTGGACATCATATAGGTCGCGATGTACAGCGGATCGTAGGAGGGCGCCGCGGTGACGGGCAGCTCGGTGCCGTTCTCGGTCACCTTCACCGTCCAGCCCGTGCCATAGTCCCAGACGTTGATCAGGACCTCGTTCGCCGAGGAGGCGGCATTGTAGCCTCCGTTCTTGGTGAGGAAATCCTCGCACGCGGAGGCATAGGTGGTCACGCCGTAATCTGCCGGCTTGATGCACAATGCGTTGCGGTCGTATGTCCTGAACTGGACGTCGGCATCCCGGCCGGTGCTCTTGAAATATGAGCTGATGGAAGTACCCTTCACGTCCATTATGCGGTAGCCGGCGAACGCCCCGTCCTGGGCGAGGTTGAGGGTAGGATGATAGTAGCCGGCCCACCACCAGGCACCGCAGACGGCGCCGGTGTTGTGCTCGTGTACGTTGCCCTTGTCTATGTTCCAGATCTTGTGGGTATGGCCGGTGACGAAGCGTACCTCGTTGTAACCGGAGAAGCAGGAGACCAGTTCGCTTGCATTGTCCAGGGACGCTCCGCCGTTCTGGTTATACACGGGCGCGTGCATCATCACGACCACCGGAGTGCTCTTGCTCACGTGTTTCAGGTCCTTCTTGAGCCAGGCAATGTCGTCGCTGACGACCTTTTCCATATAGGTCCTGTAGTCGCCGTTGGAGGTGGATGCCGTCGCATTGGTGCACTGGATGTCGTCCAGGACGATGTAATGCACCTTGCCTATGTTGACAGAGTAGTAATTCGGGCCGAGGTCGACCTTGTAGCGCAGGGCGGTATCCCAGTCGCCCGTGGCGTTCATGTCGTGGTCGTGGTTGCCTATCGTCTGGAATATCTGCATCCCCTTGATGGCGTTGATGTCGGCCAGATACTCGGCGAAGCAATACTTCCTGCTGTACCAGTAGAGATCCCAGGTCATGTCGCCGAGGGTGAAGCCGTAGATCTTGGCGGAAGGGTTGTCGGAAAGATACTTGCTGACCTCGGAAGTGAACTTGGCGAACTGGCTGCGGTCGCTCTGCTTGCCGCCGGCAAGGTGCATGTCGCCGAGCATCAGCACGGTATGGTTGGTCTGGTCGCCGGCCTCGTGGAGGGTGAAATCTATCCTCTCGGGGACGGTGGCGAGCTTGGTCGTGTACTGGTAGAACTGCGGCAGGATGCCGACGGAAGGCGCCTCGTAGCCGCTCGGGACAGTGATGAAGACATATTCGTTGAGCTTCTTGGAAGGAAGCTGATAGACGCCCTTCTTGTCCGTGACGACGATATTGTAGCCGTCGCTCACCTGCACGCCGCCTATGCCTTCACCCTCGCAACTGACTATACCGTAGACGGTTGCGCCTTCAGCGGGCTCCAGGCCGGTGTCCACGATGAAATTATAGACGACGGTGCCGATGCTCTTCTCCCTCTCGTCTCTGACTATCCGGAAATCGTACCTGCCGCTCTCGAAAGTGTCGCCTATGACGAAGGTGAACCAGTCGTCGCCAAGGCCGGAGATGCTGTAGCGGTAGTCCTGCCCGCCGTCGAGGGACTTGAGCAGGATCTTGTCGGTCTTGAGCGGGCCACGGCCGGTGAAGAAGGTGGATTTCACCTCGAATCCGGGGGTGACGTCGAGCGGGGTCCTCACGCTGATGAGCAGGTTGTCCATATTGTCCGGGTTCTCCTTCTGGCAGGAAACGGCGCAGGAGAGGATCAAGAGCAGCGGAAGGATGAAGAGAAGTCTTTTCTGCATGGCTGATGAGTTGGTATAATCAAACAAATATAGTACAAAGTGAGCGAAAAAGAAAGAGGCCGGCCGCAGGGCGGCCAGCCTCAATCTCAAAAGTCAGCATTGCTTATTCGACCACCTCGAAAATCGGGCTGGTGCCCTCGAGGTCTGCAGCTTCCGCCGCAAGACGGCAGGTTCCTCCGTTCGGAGCAGCGAGTGCACCGTTTCCGTTGGCCTGCCAGTTGGCCACGCAAACCATGCGGAACTGCATCTCGGTGCAGGAAGCGGCCAGGCTGAAGGTCACATCCACGGTTGCGTTGGAAGTGGGCTCGACGAAATTGTACTCCGCGCTCGTTCCGGTATCGCCCTCTGTCTGGACAGGGGCAGCCGGCTGCCAGGCGGCGCCGTCCCAGTACTCGAGTTTCCAGTACTTCTGACCGGTACCCGATACACGCGTGAGGTACTTGACGTGAAGCTTGGTGCCCGCCGGATACGACTTGCCGTCGGTCGCAGTGAAGAGCCAGTAGTCCCCGGGCCATACACCGGTCATGTAAGGATGTCCTGTGCCTCCGACATAGTACTTGGGGTCTTTCGTGAGGCCGAACGAGGTCTTGTCCACCTGGACGAAGGTGATGCGTCCGGTGCCCACGCCCTTGCCGTTGGCGTCGATGTACATCCCGTTGTCACCGGCCGTATCCTTGAAGGTACCGGCGGTGGTGCCGAAGGTCGCAGTGTATGCGTCCTTGGTGGGATCGGTGTCGAAATACCACACGGCCTTAAGGGCCGGCTCCGGCTCCTTGATCACGATATTGTCCAGGTACCACCTCATCTGGGTGACGCCGTCGTGGTCGCTAAGATACTCGGGACGGATGATGATCTTGGATTCGGGAGTGATCTCGATGGTCGTGGAGACGGTCTCCCAGTGGAGTTGTCCCTTCTCCCAGACATTCGGGAACGGGGCGCTGACCACGGACGTGCCGTTGGTGACGACCTCCACCACCACGTTGACCTTGTCGATGTTGCCGCCGCCGGTCATGTGCGGGCTCCAGTCGAAGGTGATGGTAGCCTTGCCGGTGTAGTCCACAGGCGGCAGCTGGAGGCCGGTGTGGGCGCTGGTCTTGCCCATCTTCCAGTAGCAATCCTGCGGATACAGGACCTTGACTTCGGGATTCAGATCCACGTAGCCCTGCGCAGTGAACGCCTCCATCAGGCCGCTTGCCGTTATAGTGGCATCGGTATAAGCGTTGGGCGCATTGCCGCTGGCGTTGTTGTCCTCCACCGACCTGCCGAGAGTCTTGCCCGAGTTGGCGTTGTAGTAAGCCACGTAAGGAGCCATCCAGTCGAAGTTGTCCTTGAAGATGATTCCGGTAGGAGGCTCCACATAGCCCGCCTGGTTGACGACGATCGGGGCTACGAGGCCTTCAGCCTCATTCTTGACATAGACGGTGGCGGTCCTCGGAGCGGCAGCGGTATTGGCTGCGACGAAGAGCTCGAGTTCGGTCACGTCCACGGTAGCCTTGGTGAAAGGATGGAGATGAACGGCTCGAGTTCCTTGCCGTAGGCGCTCTGCACGACATTGATGTACATCTTGGTATCGGCGGAAGCAACCTTGATCTTGGCCTGGCGGAGCGTGCTGAGCGTGCTCTGGGCGCAGGTCACCTTGATGTCGGTGGACTCGCCGGCGACGCCCTCGGCCTTGTCGAAGGTGATCCAGTCGGCATCGGCGGTGAGGGTGAAGTCGTGGTCGGACTTGATGGTGAGGGTCTGCGGACCTTCGGGAACGCCCTCGAAGGTAAGCAGTTCGGAAGAGGCCACGATGACCGCGGTCTCAGGCTCCACGTCGGGAAGTTCCACGCCGTCGCCTTCGGTGATGATGGTGATGCCCGGCTGGAAATCCTCGCTGGCCGGATCGGTCACGGAAAGACGTGCCGAACCGCCGTTACGGGTGGCCAGAGGGCCGTTTCCGTTCGCCTGGTAGTTGGTCATGCAGAGGAAGCGGAACTGGCACTGGGGGCCGTCGGCATTCATCTGATGCGTATAGGTGAGGGCGGTTCCGGTCTCGTTGGTGGTCTTCTCCTCGCCTGCGGTCTTCCACACCTCTCCGTCGAGATACTGGAGTTTCCAGTACTTGGGGTTGGTTGCGGAAACGCGGGCCTCGAAGACGATCTGCACCTCGGATCCGGCCTTTATGGCGCCGAGGCCGGTGAAGAGCCAGTAGTCATCGGTCCATGCGCCGGTGATACGAGGATTGTTGGCGTTGACGTCACGGTGGGGATAGACCTTCGTGGAGCTGTTGTCCTCGCTGAACGGGCCGGCGACATAAGTGATGTAGCCGAGACCCTGGACTGCCTCCACGTTGCGCTGGTCCTCGTCGAGCTTGTTGCCCTCGTCGTCATACACGTCGGGCCAGGTGGAATTGAAGTTGATACTGGCGTCTCCGAGGTGCCATTTCACGGGATAAGGCACGAGGCTGTCATCGGCTTCCCCGGCATTGATGGTGGCGCAGATGAAGCTGGGCTTGTTGTTCACGACACCTACGAAATAGCCGGTCACCGTGACCTTGTGCAGGTCGGCCTCGGCGAATCCGAGCGATGCCGGAACGTCGATCGCAGTGACGCGGGTCTTGGCTCCCGGCACACGGATGGTGGCGGTCACCAGGGAGCCGGAGAGGGTGAAGTACTCGGTTCCCGACGGGGTGTAGCTGTCGATCTTGGAAGTCACGTCGTTCGCCGCGGGATACACGACCTCGCCGGAAGAGAGCACGTTGCACTCGTCCATCACGAAGGCGGGAAGTCCGTAGAGCGTCGTCTTGGTACCGTTGATGAATACCACGTCGCCCGGCTTGACTCCGGGAGTACCCACGACATAGATGTTGTTGGTGCCGTCGCTGAGGATGAATCCCTTGTTGGAGACGGCCATGACGTTGGATGAAGGGAGCTTGGCCACGGCCTCGTCGTCGAGGGCGAGGGCCTCGGTCACGCTGAGCTCAGGGCTTCCGAGATAGGTGTCGCCCTTCTGCTTCACCAGCGTCTTGCCGCTTCTCTCCGCGGATCCGCCCTTGAAGGTCACATATGCGGAACGGGGTGCGTCCTGGGCACCGTTCTTGACATTGTCGGTCACGGACAGGGTCAGCTGGACGTTGCCGGTACCGGATGTCGGGGAGACGGTGAGCCAGTCCACCGGAACGTCGGCCACCCAGTCGCCGTCCGCATAGACCCACATGGTCTGCGGCTCGGCGGAGACGGCGGCGAACGTCAGGCTTTCCTGCTCGGGAAGGACGGCGCTCGCGATGCTGTCCATCTTAGCCTGTTCGCAGGCTGCAAGCGCGAAGGCTGCAGCTGCCAATAAGAATATTCTGAAGTGTTTCATTTCTTCTGGATATTATGATTCGCTTCGGTCATCACCAACCCGCATTCTGGGTAAGGTTCTGGTTGAGAAGGATTTCCTCGGCGGGAATCGGATAGAAGTAGTCCCTGGGCTCCACGAACGTAGGCACGATGCCCTGGTTCCTCTGGGCCTGGTAAGGCTCGCAGTAGCCGTCTTCGGTCAGGTAGATGCCGGTACCGGATTCACCGACCTTGCGGAGATCCACGCCGGCGTCGAGTCCGGTAGGCTTTGCGCCGTCATAGATATAGAGGTTGATCTTGCCGTCGCCGGTAAGGTCGTATCCTCCGAGCCTGGGGAAGTAAGGTCCGCGGATGGCCTGCTCGACACACTTGCCCGCCTTCCAGCGGAGGATGTCATAGGAGCGGAGACCTTCCTGGGCGAGTTCGATGGAGCGCTCGCGGCGTATCTCGAGGATGACTCCCCTGTTGCCGCCTTCGACGTTGGTGTAGCCGTATTCGGCGGAGCCCATGTAGTTGTCGTCGGGATCGGCATTGGCAGCGGCCATGTCGAGCGAAGGCATTCCCACACGCTTGCGAAGGAGGTTAAGGGAGATGTCGAGGTCGGCCTGGGTGAGGGTTCCGAGTTCAGCAAGGGCCTCTGCGTAGATGAGATAGACCTCGCCGAGACGGAACACGGGCAGGTCGCAGAAGGCGAAGTCCACGCGGTCGATACCGTCGATGGAGCCGTCCATGACGAACTTCACGAGCTGGTAGCCGGTGACGCTGCAACTCATCTGCGAAGGCTCGACTTCTTTCTTGCCTATGCGGATGTAACCGGGGACGCGGGTGGTATAGGAGAGGCGCGGATCGCGGTCCGCAAGCTCATCCTTGAACTCCATGGTCGCCCAGCCCTCCTTGTCGGTGAAGCGGGTGCCGTCCTTCATCAGGTAGCTGTCCACGAACTTCTTGGTGAGTCCGGGACGGCCCTGGGTAGGCATCACGGCATACGAGGTGGAACCGTGCATCAGGCCCAGAGGCTTGTCGTACTTGGTGGCAAGTATGTACTCGCTCGCGTCGGAATCCACACCGGCGAAGAGCTTGAGGTAGTTCGGAGCGAGGCTGTAGAGGCCGGACTCCATCACCTCCTTGGCTGCTTTCGCGGCAAGGTCCAGATAGTAGTCGGCATTGTGCTCGTACTGGACGAAGGTTCCTTCCATCGCGCGGCCGTCGATGACCGTACCCTTGGCGTCGGAACCTGTGGCGTTGTGGTACTTGCGGAAGGTTCCCTCGAAGAGGCAGACCTGGGCCTTGAAAGCGAGGGCAGCCCACTTGTTCACACGGTAGGTGGAGACTCCGGCAGGCAGGTTTTCGATTGCGATGTCGAGGTCCTTGATCATCTCGTCGACAACCTTCTCGCGGGTATCCCTTGGAGCATACAGCGCCTCGTCATCGGATTCGAGCTCGCGGTCCACCCACGGAACGTCACCCCATTTCTT
>CADAFW010000111.1 GCA_902787295.1 uncultured Bacteroidia bacterium | reverse complement strand
ACGGTGAAATCCTGGGCGGCGACGTACACCGTCCTGCCGTCCATGGTTCCGCGCCCGGTGACCACGCCGTCTCCGTCGAAATGGGTTTTCTCCATCCCGAAGTCGGTGCAGCGGTGCCTGACGAACATGTCGAATTCCTCAAAACTACCTTCGTCAAGGAGCAGACCTATCCTTTCCCTTGCCGTCAGCTTGCCCTTGGCGTGCTGTGCGTCGATGCGCTCAGCCCCTCCTCCGAGCCTTGCCTTGGCCCTTCTTTCCACGAGGGCGGAAACCTTTTCTTGCTGGTTGAACATTGCACTTGATTATATCGTGCAAAAATACTCATTTTTTTCCACAAAGGCAAGATTGGACGGCTTGGCCCTTGAGCGGAAAAATAACTATATTTACAAGTTGAAACGATAACCGCCATCTCACACTACTGCACCACATGAAAAAGCTTTTCCTGCTTTCTACGGCTATCCTCCTCAGCCTCACGGCTTTTGCCTCGGAGGCTCCGCTCTTCGCTGATTCGCAGTGGATCGGCGCCCCCTGGGACGGGGAAGAGTATGTCAACGAAATCATACAGCCGGCGCCGCTGCTGCGCAAGGCCTTCGACGCCCCCGCCAGGGTGGTCTCCGCGGAAGCCCGCGTCTCCGGACTCGGCTTCTTCGAATTCTACGTCAACGGCAGGAAGATGGGCGACGAGGTGCTCTGCCCGAACGAGACGGCGTACTCCAAGAGGCCGGGAAAACTGGATTCGTATTACCTGAAAGCTGACGACACGCATTGGGCCGGCTGCCACGTGCAGTACGTGACCTACGATGTCACCAAGGCCCTGCGCAAAGGGACGAACGTGCTTGCGGCGGTGCTGGGCAACGGTTTCTTCAGCACCGGCAGGACCCGCTGGGTGGAGCCGTACGGCACCCCGCGCTTCATCTGCGAAGTGACGGTCAGGTATGCCGACGGCAGCAGCGAAACCATAGTCTCCGACAGCAGCTGGCTGGCCCATCGCGGTCCCATCGTGATGAACGACATGTTCGACGGCGAGATCTACGACGCCCGGCTCGAGGTTCCGGGCTGGAACACCGCCGCTTGCGATGGATCCGGCTGGGAGGCGGCCGCCGTGCGCAAGGCCCCCGACGGGGAACTCGTGCCCTTCGATCCCGCCATCGCGGACCGCATCGTGGAAGTCCTGAAGCCGCGCAGCATCACCAGGCTCGGGGACGGCAGCTGGGAGGTGGACTTCGGCGACTATGTCACCGGCTGGGTCCGCATCCGCGGGCTGAACGCTCCCAAGGACAGCGTGATCGAGATGGAATTCCCCATCGAGGTGGACGGCAACGGGACATATAAATACATCAGCAACGGCTCCAGGGATGCGGATTACGCCCCCCGCTTCGTCTGGTGGACCTTCCGCAAGGCAATCGTGAAGGGCTGGCCCGGGGAACTCAAGGCCTCCAACCTCACCGCGGAGGTGGTCCATACCGACCTCCCCGTGACCGGGCACTTCGAATGCTCCAACCCCCTGTTCAACCGCATCAACGAGATATGGAAGCGCACCCAGACCGACAATATGCATCTGGGCGTGCCCACGGACTGTCCCCATCGCGAGAAGGGCCCCTACACCGGTGACGGCGAGGTAGCCTGCCCGGCGGTGATGGAGAACTTCGGAGCCAAGGCCTTCTATTCCAAGTGGCTGCGCGACATGCGCGACGTCCAGGACACCCTCACCGGATACGTGCCCAACGGGGCGCCATGGCATCCCGGATGCGGCGGCGGAGTGGCCTGGGGCGCTGCGATGTGCGTCGTCCCCTGGGAGCATTACATGCATTACGGCGACATTTCCGTCCTGGAGGAGAACTTCCACGCGATGACGGAAGAGGTCCGCTACCTTGCCGGCAACAGGCTGGAGGACGGGACGATGTACCAGCAGAAGCCCTCGGCAGAGAATCCCAACTACTGGATGAACCTCGGCGAATGGTGTCCTCCGTTCAGGCTGGCGGGCGAGAATTACGTGCACACCTGGTATCTCTGGCGCTGCGCATCCTTCACCGCAAAGGCCGCGGAAGCCCTTGGCAAGGATGCCGAAGCCGCTTACTATAAGGCACTTGCGGATACGGTGGCGAATGCCTTCCACGAGAAGTTCTACGACGCCGAAGCCGGCTGCTACGACTCCGGCAGGGGAATAGGCGATTCCGGCGGAAGGACCTACGGCACCGGCACCGACTCCGGAGTGGGCACCGGTTCCAACATCTTCGCCCTCGCGATGGGCGTTCCGGCGGACCGCTACGACAAGGTGGTCGCCGCTGTGAAGGCGGAACTCGAGGCCAATGACGGGCATCTCAACACCGGCATCTTCGGAACCGCCCTGTTCTTCGAGGTCCTTTGTGCCAACGGTATGGCCGAAGAGGCATATGCGGCCATGGACAAGCGCGACTACCCGAGTTTCGGCTGGTGGGTGGAACAGGGCGCCGACACCTTCTGGGAGCAGTGGAGCGGCGAGGCTTCCCGCAACCATCCGATGATGGGCGGCGGGCTTGTCTGGCTCTACCGCGACATCGCCGGCCTGCGCTGCGACGCTCCCGGCTATTCCCACATCACTTTCCGGCCGCGTCCCCTGGGCGACCTCACCTGGGCCTCCTACAGCACCGGAACCCCGCACGGCGAGGCTGCTGTCAAATGGAAACTCAGGAGGGGCAGGATGATCCTCCGCATCACCGTTCCCAAGGGATCCTCCGCGACCGTGATATTCCCTGACGGCTCATCCGAGGAAGTCGGAGCAGGCCGCCGCGTTTACAGGAAAAAGATTTCATAATGTCCGACCTATGAAGAAGAAACGTCTGACAACAGCGCTGCTCGTGCTGGCATTGTGCATCCCGGCATTTGCGGTTTTCGATGAGAAGGACCTCTCCAACACCCTTGCGGTGCTCCGTTACGAACTCCACCAGGAGGTCCAGAAGAAAGGGATGCGTTCCGGCCGCATGGAACGCCGCAACAATACGCAGCACACCAGTCTCATACAGATCATCAAGAAGTGCAACGAGCTGGCTCTCGTGCTCTATTCCCAGGGCCAGGACGGCACTTTCGATATGACCTACGCCCTCAAGGAGGTCACGCAGGAATACGAGGATTTCAGCCAGCGCAAAATGCCTTTCGACGAGATGATCAGCAGGCTGGACCTGGAGATAGACCGCTATTCCCGGCTCATCGAGTCGCTTCGGCGGCTGCCTCCCCAGCTGACCTTCGTGGAGGGTCTCCCGGACAGCCTCGCATACCATAACGACTCCATCAAGGACAGGCCCTTGCTGCCTCCTCCTCCCGTCCGCACGGGCAACACCCCTGATTTCTCCCCGTCCCGCACGGGGAATCTCGAGGGCGACATAGACCACGACATGGAGAAACTCACCAGGGCCGTGGACAGGGGCGCCGGGATGAGCCGTGTGGACAGCCTCACCGCGAGCGGCCGTTTCCGTCCGTTCTACCTGGACGAGAATTCGCAGGTGGACAGGGATTCCTGCCTCGTGTATGCCACCACGCTCCTCAAGATGTACTCCCGCATAAAGCAGCGCGTGATAGCCGACAGCGAGCACTATCAGGACGCCAGCGACCGGCTCAAGGAGTCCTACGACTACGCCCAGAGCCGTTACAGGGTGCTGCAGAAGAGGATGTTCACCCAGAGCATGGACAACTACTTCCGCGTGCTCACGCATCTCGGCTACAATTTCAAGCGTGCCCACGACGACGCGGTCTTCAAATACAGCAGCAACTTCACCGAGAACAGCAGCGTGAAGAGCAGCGAATGGAGAGGCCCGCTCGTGGTCAGCTTCATCTGGCTGATGCTCCTGTTCCTCGGAGTGTCCACCCTGCTCAGCGCAGGTATCACCATGTTCCTCTCCCGCTATGTCAAGGGCCTGAAGAGCGATTCCTTCCTGCACAGGAAGAAGACCTGCATCCTGATAGGCGGCGTCATCCTTTTCACTCTCGCCATACTTGTCGCGCGACAGGTCATTTCCAATAATTTCTTCAGGCTGGCCGGCGGTCTCCTCATGATTGTCTCCTGGCTGCTGCTCGCCATCCTCCTGTCCGTGATCATCAGGGTCAGGTCTGGCAAGCTCCGCTCCACAATGAGCATTTTCATGCCTGTCGTCCTGCTTGGAATAGTGGTCATCGGAGCCCGTATCGTCTTCCTTCCGAACAGCGTGATGAACCTCGTCTTCCCTCCGGTGCTGCTGCTCTTCACGATCTGGCAGCTCGTCGTGAATTCGAAGCATCGCAACGAACTCGAGGACAAGGACGAGATTGCCGCCTGGATCACCCTCGCCGTGTTCGTGGTGTCCACGTTCATCGCCTGGATCGGATATCTGTTCTTCGCCCTGCTGATCGTGATCTGGTGGCTCTTCCAGCTCGCCATAATCGAGTCCATGACCACCATTCGCTTCGTGCTTCAGCGCTATGAGCGGACCAGGCTCCAGGACCTGATAGACGAGTTCAAGAACAGCCGCAGGTTCACAGGTCCCGAAGGCGGTGTAGGCCTGTACATCCGCGTGACCTGGCTCAGCGATTTCGTTAATATGGTGGTGGTCCCCGTCATCGGCGTCCTCTCCGTACCCCTTTCCATCTGGCTCGCCCTCAACGTATTCGACTTCACATCCATCTTCAACGATTTCTATACCCGCTCGTTCTTCGACTTCGTGGATGCCGACGGCAACGAGATACTCCACCTGTCCATCCATATGATAGTGCTGTCGGTGACCCTGTTCTTCGTGTTCAAGTATGTCGCCTACGTGGCGAAGGCCGTCTACAGGGAAGTGAAGATACGCAGCATCCAGGCCCGCAGCGGCCGGTCCTACATCCACTCCAACGAGGTCAACCTCACCCTAGCCAACAATATCATCGCCCTGCTCGTATGGGGCTTCTACGTCATCCTGCTCTTCATCCTGCTCAAGATCCCGACGGGCGCCATCTCCATCGTCGCTGCCGGTCTCGCAACCGGTATCGGTCTCGCAATGAAGGACGTCCTGAACAACTTCATCTACGGCATCCAGCTCATGTCCGGCCGCCTCAGGGTGGGCGACTGGATGGAGTGCGGCGGCATCAGGGGACGCGTGCAGAAGATCAGCTACCAGAGCACCCAGATCGAGACCGTGGACGGCGCGGTGATGTCTTTCCTTAACGCGCAGCTCTTCAACCTCAATTTCAAGAACCTGACCCGCAACAATGCGTACGAGCTGGTCAAGATCGGCGTGGGCGTGGCCTACGGCACCGACGTTGCGAAAGTCCGCGAACTGCTCCTGGAGGCGCTCAAGCCGCTTTCCGAACGGGAATTTTACGGTCGTGCGCTGATAGACCGCAAGAAGGGCATTACGGTGACATTCGATGATTTCGGGGACAGCTCCGTGGACCTCAGCGTCAAGCAGATGGTGCTGGTGCACGAGAAGTTCAAATATATTGCCGAGGCCAAGGAGATAATATACAACACCTTGAATGCCAACGGCATAACCATACCGTTCCCGCAGCGGGACATCCACGTCATAGAAGACGGACGCCCTGAGGGCATGA
>CADAFW010000110.1 GCA_902787295.1 uncultured Bacteroidia bacterium | reverse complement strand
AAGGTCCTTGCGTCCCGAACCGTCAGGATCGGGACCGAAGCCGGAACGATGAAAACCCGTATCCTTCAGCCCAGGAAGAAGGAAGGCCCGGTGCCGGGCATACTCTGGATCCACGGCGGCGGCTATATCTCAGGAGGCACCTATATGGCGGACCTGTCCTGCGGCAAGATGCTCGCGGAGAAGTACGGTGCGGTCGTGGTGAGCCCCGGCTACCGCCTATCATTCAAGGCGCCCTACCCCGCCGCGCTGGACGACTGCTACGCGGCGCTCAAGTGGATGTATGACAATGCGGAAGAGCTCGGCATAGACAGGAAGCGCATCGTCGTCGGAGGCGAAAGCGCCGGCGGCGGACTCACGGCGGCACTATGCATCTACGCGAGGGACAAAGGCGAGATTCCGGTCGCATTCCAGCTGCCGCTCTACCCCATGCTGGACTGCGAGGACACGGAATCCTCGGCGGACAACCACGGCAGGGGCTGGAATACCTGGTGGAACCACTTCGCCTGGAAGAAATACCTCGGCAAGCAGTACGGCACGGATTCCGTCAGCAAATACGCCTCCCCGTCCCGGGAGACGGACTATTCGAACCTCCCGCCCTGCTACACATTCGTGGCCGACGGCGAGCCATTCTACTGTGAGACCCTCACCTACGTGGAGAATCTCAAGGCAGCGGGAGTCTATGCAAACGTGGACGTCTTCCACGGGGACCTGCACGCCTTCGACATGTTCCATCCGCAGCAGGATGACAGCAAGGCCGCAAGACAGCGTGTCTGCGAAGAGTACGAGCGCATAATCTGCGGAGAATAATAAAGGAGATTTCTGCATTTTTTACAACTTTTATAAAATATCGCTTGCGATATAAAATAATTGTTGTATATTTGCATCGTGAACGATATAAATCAACAATAAAATAATAGTAATCAGGGACAAACAGAAATAAATCGCAACGCTCCCGAAATGCCCGTCTTCACCGATCCCGTCGAGTACATCAAGTCCGACCTCGCAGTTTCCCACGAGCAGGTTCCCATCCTCATGCAGCTGGTTCTTTCCCTGCAGGACGATTTCAAGACCTACGACATCCTCAGGGCCTACGCACTTGACGAGGAAGAGGATATGCTCTGGAGCGAGACCCAGCTCGACCTCATAGAGAAGATCGGTCTCCAGAACTGGCTCGTAAAGCAGCTCTAATAAGATGAAAAGAAGTATAATGGCAGTGCTGACGGCTCTCCTGACCCTGTCGGCCTGCGCACAAAACAACAACAAGGATAACATGGCAACGATTTACGATTTCAAAGTCCTCAACAACAAGGGCGCAGAGGTGGATTTCTCCCAGTATGAAGGCAAGGTCCTCCTGATTGTCAACACCGCATCCAAGTGCGGCTTCACCCCGCAGTACGACGGCCTGGAAGCCCTCTATCAGAAATATAAGGACAAGGGCCTCGTGGTCATCGGCTTCCCTTGCGACCAGTTCGCACACCAGGAGCCCGGATCCAACGAGGAGATCGCCGAGTTCTGCCGCCTCAACCACGGCGTCACCTTCCCGCTCATGGCGAAGACCGACGTGAACGGCGCAAACGAGTCCCCGGTATTCACCTTCCTCAAGGAAGCCGCCCCCACCGAGGCATACGAAGGCCTTAAGGCCAAGGCTACCCGCACCATGCTCAAGGGCATCAGCAAGAGCGTGGAGAAGGACAGCGACATCCTCTGGAACTTCACCAAGTTCCTCGTCGGCAAGGACGGCCGCACCGTCAAGCGCTTCGCCCCCGTGGCCGAGCCCGCTTCCTTCGAGAAGGACATTGAGGAAATGCTCTGATGGAAGAACAGTTCAAGCTGGATAACCAGCTCTGTTTCAGGCTATACACCGCTTCGCGCCTTCTCACGCAGGCATATCATCCCCTGCTCTCGGAGCAGGGCCTGACATATCCGCAGTACCTGGTGCTGCTGGTCTTGTGGGAGAAGGATGCGCAGCCGGTGAACGACATCGCCAAACGCCTGTTCCTGGAAACGAACACGGTGACTCCCCTCCTCCAGCGAATGGAGAAGGAAGGCATCATCGTACGTGCGAAAGGCAGCGAGGACGGCCGTCAGAGGATAGTTTCCCTGACCCGTAAAGGCAAGGCCCTGAAGAAGGAACTGGCGAATGTTCCGTTCGCGGTGGGCAGCGCCGTCGCCTGCAAGAGCGTCAAACCGGAGACCGCGCCGGAGCTGTTCCGCATGCTGGACGACATCATCGCGAAACTGGACGCGAAACAGGAATAGAAGTCCTACAGGATCTCTTCCATCGTGGTTTTCTGCACTTTCATCCCCATATTCCTGTAGAATGACAGTGCTGCGTCGTTTCCCTCCCAGACATTGAGGGTGATGTTATGGCAACCGAGTGTCCGCGCATAGTCGCGGACATATTCGTACAGTGCCGTTCCCACGTGTCTGCCGCGGGCTTTTTCGTCCACGCAGATGTCGTCCACATACAGCGTCCTGACGTCCTGCAGAAGCTTGTGGTCACGGACTTCGGAAAACTTGCAGAAGGCGTGGCCCAGCACTTCCCCGTCGTCATAGACGAACACCGGCCTGCCGTCGTCGTCCAGCAGGGCTTCGAGCTCCATCATGCTGTACTTCGCCGTGAAGGGCTTGAACAGGTCCGGGCGTATCCCGTTGTGCACCATGTCCACCTGGCGCAGCAACTCGAGGATGCGCCCGATGTCATTTCTATCCGCTCTTCTTACTTTATGATCCATACGGAACAAAAATATGAAGAAAAACCCGTTAATTTTTTCATATCTTTGTAATTGTGCATCATGCGTATGCACTTTAACCGTATAGTAGTGTATGAAAAAGGCATTTGTCACCCTCTTGTCCGCAATTGCCATCTTTGCGTCGCAAGCCAATGCGCAGTCAGTGACCGATCTCGGAACCTGGAGCAGCCTGCAAGTAATCAAATCGTTCGGAGCCCCCTACGCCATGGCGCGTCTGGAGCACCGCTCCTTCGACAACATCCACGGCACCGAGTGCTGGTTCGCGATGGCCGGAGGCGGCCTCAACATCAACAAATGGCTCAAGGGCGACCTGAGCTACGAGTACTGGAGCATCCCGTCCGCGGGCAACATGATCCAGCACAAGGCCGTCCTGTGCTTAACCGAAACGCTCAAGCGCGAAGGCCTCGCCGTATCGCTCAGGGAGAAGTACGAGCTGGCCTACAATCCGGCATCGGGATCGATCAGCAACACCCTCAGGACAAGGTTCCGCGGGCAGTACAAGGCTCCCGACAGCATCCTGACCCCCTACCTGATGTACGAGTACTTCAGCAGCCTTGACGGCAAGGGATGGGTTCGCTCACTGCACTACGCCGGCACGGAAATCAACCTCGGGAAAGGCCATTCGCTGGACCTCTTCTATATGTACCACCTGTTCGACAAGGCAGGTCTAACCGCTGCGTGCCACGTGCTCGGCGCCGGCTATTACTTCGTTTTCTAATACGCAACCATGATACTGAAAATCATTCTCCTGGTATTGTTCTTCGCCGTGATGATCGGCGTTGGCATCTACTGCCGCAGGACCGCGACCAACGTACAGGGCTTCGTGCTCGGAGGCCGCAACGTCGGCTCCTGGCTCACCGCATTCGCATTCGGAACCTCGTATTTCTCCGCCGTCATCTTCGTGGGCTACGCGGGACAGTTCGGCTGGAAATACGGCCTTGCAGCCACCTGGATAGGCCTTGGCAACGCCCTGATCGGATCCCTGCTCGCCTGGCGCATACTCGGAAGGCGCACCCGCCTGATGACCCAGTATCTGCAGAGCGCCACCATGCCGGATTTCTTCGGCAAACGCTTCTTCAGCAACGCGCTCAAGGTGGCCGCATCCGTGATCGTGTTCATATTCCTCATCCCCTACACCGCATCGCTCTATAACGGCCTTTCCCGCCTCTTCAGCATGGCGTTCAACGTAGACTACGTGTGGTGCGTGCTCGGAATGGCCTTACTCACAGGCATTTACGTGCTTGTAGGCGGATATATGGCCACCGCGGTGAACGATTTCATCCAGGGATTGATAATGCTGGTCGGCATCTGCGCGGTCATCGCGTCCGTGCTCGCCGGCAACGGCGGCTTCAGCGCAGCCGTCGAGAGCCTTTCGCACATTCCGTCCGAAACGGCTCCGGGCCTGAACGGCGCCTTCGTTTCGTTCCTCGGCCCCCAGCCCATCTTCCTGCTGGGCGTCGTACTCCTGACCTCCCTCGGCACCTGGGGCCTGCCTCAGATGGTGGGCAAGTTCTACGCCATACGCAACGAGGACGCCATCCGCAAGGGAACGTTCATCTCCACCTTCTTCGCCATCATCGTGGCGGGCGGATGCTACTTCCTCGGCGGATTCGGCCGTCTGTACGGCCAGAGCATCGAATATACCGCCGCAGGCACTCCGGTTTACGACAGCATAGTCCCGTCCATGCTCGCATCCCTCCCCGACCTGATGATAGGCGTGGTGATAGTGCTGGTGCTCTCCGCATCCATGTCCACCCTGTCCTCGCTGGTGCTCACTTCCGGCTCCACCCTGACGCTGGACATCATCGACCCCGCCGTGGCCAAGGCACGCAAGGGCGAGCATCTCGACGACCGCAAGCAGCTTCTCTGCATCCGCATACTCGTGCTCTTCTTCATCATCGTGTCCTCCGTGCTGGCAATAATCCAGGCGAAGAGCTCGGTGACCTTCATCGCACAGCTGATGGGTATTTCCTGGGGAGCGCTGGCAGGCGCATTCCTCGCCCCGTTCCTCTACGGACTCTACTGGAAGCGCACCACCCGCGCATCCGTATGGGCCTCATTCATCGCAGGCGTGGGCGTGATGTGCTGCTGCATGTACTGCACCTTCACGGGCAAGACCTTCATCAGCCCGTATTTCACCTCGCCCATCAATGCCGGCGTGCTGGCAATGCTGCTGGGCCTCGTGATTGTTCCGGTGGTGAGCCTGTTTGGCAAGGCCGACAATAAAGAAGAAGTGGACAAGATGTTCGGTTGCTACGACAGCACCGTCACCGTCCACGCTTCCACCGCCCTCGCCGAGGAGCAGGAATAGCCCCGGGGGCTAACCCATATCTGCAAAGATGATCCAGTCGGGTGAGTGATAGGAAAGGAAGCCCGTCACGACCATCACGACTATGGCGACCGCAATCCAAAGCGGCCAGTGGTCACATACGTACTTGCTTTTGCGCCAACGGTTTGCAAGAAGGATGGCTCCAACAATGGCAAGGACGTAGATGACCAGGTCGACGGCCATGATCTCGTGGCGCACGAAGATCCAGTAGGAGAAGAAGGCTACGATGATGCACGGCATCACGGCAAGGCTGCCGAGGATGGGCGCGCCGAGTTCCTTGATGTCGCGACGGGTGATGATGAGATAAATCGCCAGCAGGAGCATCGGGTAGAACACCATCTTCATGTGCGCCATGACGCTTTCCGCTATGGGAAAGATGTAGCCCAGGAAATGGTTGAAGAAAGGTGCGTGATGGACGAAATGCATACCTGCGCCGAGGAATACGAGCAGGATGGAGGCGATGATTATTTCTTTCCGTGTCATATCGTGTATTCTTACA
>CADAFW010000109.1:7970-12628 GCA_902787295.1 uncultured Bacteroidia bacterium | reverse complement strand
TCTCCAGCCCGGTCAGGCTGCGCATCACCGAGATGGGCACTATCACCAGGCTCTTGTCGGTGTCCGCGCTGATGCTGAAGATGCTGCCCGGCCATACCTTCGCGCTGTGCAGCGCCGCGGCCGGATTGGTGGGCGATATCTTGCTGTCCCTGTCCGGGTAGTAGATCTCGATGGGGGAGACGAAGTTCGTCCTCACGCCTATCTCATAGGCCAGGGCGGAACCGAAGGCCCCCTGCGGCACCTCGCCTTTCATCAGGGTGAAGGTCCCGTCGATGAGGTGCGCCCCGAGGCCGCTGACCTCCTCGAAAGTGCCGTCCACGCCCTTCGCGCGGGCTATCGCCTGCTTGTCGTGGTAGCGGAGGAACACGTTGTCCTCTATGACGCTGGTGATGCTGGCGACCCTCCGGTCGTCCATCAGGGCGTCCCAGGCCTCGCCCTCCGGAACGAAGTGCTTGCCTTCAGCGGCGGTGACCAGGACGTCGGGGTCCAGGTCGGACATGTTGGCCTTGATGATCTTGTCGAAGCCGTTGTAGACGCTGAGTATCAGGATGAGTGCTGCTGTACCTATGGCCATGCCGGCAGCGCTTATCGCCGAGATGATGTTGATCACGTTGTGTGATTTCCTGGCGAAAAGATAACGTGCCGCTATGAACAGGGACAGATTCACCTCACTATTTCTTGAGGAGCTCTTCTATGTGCTCGGCGTAGTCTATGCTGGAATCGAGATAGAAATCGATCTCGGGAACAATCCTGAGCTGGCTGGCGACCTTGTGGCCGAGTTCCCCGCGGAGAGCCTTCTTGTTCTCCTCGAGTATGCCCATCACCTGCTCCGCCTTTGCGGACGGGAAGATGCTCACGTAGACCTTGGCTATGCTGAGGTCGGGGCTGATGCGGACTTCGCTCACGGTGACCATGGCCCCCGCGAAGACCGCCATCCCCTTGCTGCGGATGATCTCCGCCAGGTCGCGCTGGATCTCCCTTGCGACCTTGAGCTGTCTTGTGCTCTCCGGCTTGTCCATGCTATTTCACTATGATGATGTAGTAGTCCTTCTTGCCCTTCTGCGCCAGGATGAACTTGCCGTCCACCACGTCGGCCTCGCTGAGCTGGTAGGCTATGTCGGTGATCTTGTCCTTGTTGAGGCTGAAGCCGTTGCCCTGCACCATCTTGCGGGCCTCTCCCTTGGAAGGGAAGATGCCTGTCTCCACGGCGAGTGCGTCGAGGAGTCCCATGGGGAGCTTCGTGCGCTCGATCTCGAAGGTGGGCACTCCGTCGAACACTGCGAGGAAGGTCTTCTCGTCGAGCTTCCTGAGGTCTTCGGAGGTGGACTTGCCGAAGAGGATGCGGGATGCGGACACGGCCTTCTCGTATTCCTCCTCGCCGTGCACCATCACCGTCACCTCCTTCGCGAGGAGCTTCTGGAGGGTGCGCTGGCCGGGATCCTCGCGGTGCTGTGCGATCGCCGCCTCGATGACCTCGCGGTCGAGCAGGGTGAAGATCTTGATGTATTTCTCGGCATCCTCGTCGGACACGTTGAGCCAGAACTGGTAGAACTGGTAGGGGGTGGTGCGCTCCGGGTCGAGCCAGATGTTACCCTTCTCGGTCTTGCCGAACTTGCCGCCGTCGGCCTTGGTGATGAGGGGGCAGGTGAGTCCGTAGGCCTCCTTTCCGAGTACCTTGCGGATGAGTTCGGTGCCGGTGGTGATGTTGCCCCACTGGTCCGCACCGCCGAGCTGGAGCCTTACGCCCTCGTGCTCGTAGAGGTACAGGAAATCATAGCCCTGGAGGAGCTGGTAGGTGAATTCGGTGAACGACATTCCCTCGCTGGAATCGCGGCTGAGGCGCTTCTTCACGGAATCCTTGCTCATCATGTAGTTCACGGTGATGAGCTTGCCGATGTCACGGGTGAAATTGATGAAGGTGTAGTCCTTCATCCAGTCGTAGTTGTTCACGAGTTCGGCCTTGTTGGGGGCGTCGGACTCGAAATCCAGGAATCTGGACAGCTGGCTCTTGATGCAGCTCACGTTGTGCGCGAGGGTCTCCTCGTCCAGGAGGTTGCGCTCCTGGCTCTTCATCGAAGGGTCGCCGATCATTCCGGTGGCGCCGCCCACGAGGGCGTATGGTTTGTTGCCGCAAGCCTGGAAGTGCTTGAGGATCATTATGCTTACAAGGTGTCCGATATGGAGCGAGTCGCCGGTGGGGTCTATTCCCACGTAGGCTGACATACGGCCTTTCTTGAATTCTTCTTCCGCACCGGGGGTGATGTCATGGATCATGCCCCTCCACTTGAGTTCGTCTACAAAATTTTTCATCGAAAGATTAATATCGTTTTTAAAGTCAACAAATTTGGGCATTATTTACTAAATTTGCAATCCGAAAAACGAAACCATAAATAATATCATATGAGAAAGAACATCGTAGCAGGCAACTGGAAGATGAACACTACAGTTCCTGAGGGCGTAGAGCTCGCAAAGGCAGTCGTTGCAAAGGCAGGTGAAGTCCCTGCATCCGTGAAACTCATCGTCGCCACCCCTGCAACCCACCTCGTACCGGTGGCAGAGGTCGTCAAGGGCACTCCCGTAGGCCTTTCCGCAGAGAACTGCGCAGACAAGGAGAAGGGCGCCTACACCGGAGAGATTTCCGCCGCTATGGTGGCTTCCACCGGTGCCCAGTACACCATCCTCGGACACTCCGAGCGCCGTCAGTACTACGGCGAGACCGACGCCAAGCTCGTCGACAAGACCAGGCTCGCACTCGACAACGGCCTCGGCGTAATCCTCTGCGTGGGCGAGAGCCTCGAGGAGCGCGAAGCCGGCAAGCACTTCGAAGTGGTCGAAGCCCAGACCGTCAACGTTCTCGCACACTTCACCGCCGAGGACATGAAGAACATCATCATCGCCTACGAGCCCGTATGGGCCATCGGTACCGGCAAGACCGCTACCGCCGAGCAGGCCGAGGAAATCCACGCCTTCATCCGCAAGACCCTCGCCGGCAAGTTCGGTGCACAGGTGGCTGACGACACCACCATCCTCTACGGTGGCAGCTGCAAGCCTTCGAATGCAAAGGAACTCTTCGCCAAGCCCGACATCGACGGCGGACTCATCGGCGGCGCAGCCCTCAAGGCTGACGACTTCATCGCGATCGCGATGTCATTCTAAGACACGTATCACCAGGGCCGTCTGGCTCTGGCGGTTCCATAGCCAGATCTCATCGCCCTCGACCTTCACGGCTTCGAGGGCGATTCTGTTTCTGTTGTTGATGCTGGTGCTGGTCGTCCAGCGGAGGTCTCCCATGACCGTCTCGCCTTCCTGCACGGGAATGGCGTTGAGGGTCACGCAGAAGTAGTCGGACATATTGTCCGTGTGGGCGCGGAACTCCCGCTTGTCGGCGTTGAACGCCATCTGGCAGCCGTTCTCTTCATAGACGAACTGCGGGACGCCGGCTATCTCCAGCCGGACCCCGTCCTTGCCCACGAAGGCGGGCAGGAGCCTGTCCCTGATGCAGCCGCTGAGGACCAGCGTCGCCGCGAGTGCCATGATAACCGTCCTTGCCCTCATCGTACGTTGATTTTCTTGATTATTATGTCCGAGCCGCCTTTTTCCCAGAGTATCTCGACCTTGAGCACTCCGCTGCGGTCCGGGTGGAAGAATCCGTCGGCTCCGGCATCGATCCTGCGTCCGTCGAAATACCAGCGCATCTCGGCCGCCCCGGTGGCGTTGAACACCCTCAGCGGGATTGCGGCGTCCTTCACGAAACTGCCGTCGGGATTCCTTCCGGCGGAGTTGAGGTAGATATATGGCGGAGTATTGGCCGGCACCGACCAGGTCCTGAATGCGTGGGAAGCGGAGAATCCGCCCCCGCCGTCGGTACTTGCGGTAAGCCTGACGTTATAGGCGGTTCCGGGCGCAAGGCCCTCCAGGGTGAAGCTGCGGCTGCCGGAAGGGAGGGTGACGCTCTTGTGCCCGTCTTGCCCGTGCCACCATTCCACCGTATATGAGCGGACGTCGGTGATGCCCTCGTGCAGGGTCCAGGAGATGATGGCGGCATCCTGGAATATATCTGTTCCGCTTATCTCCAGCGCCCTAATGACCTCGAAGGTGACGGACCCGTCGTCCAGCCTGCGAATGCCGGTGAGGCTGAGCTCGGTGCCGGGGGCGAAGCGGGTTATGCCGTCCTGCGGGAAGAATACCTTGCGCACGTCGTCAGCATCCGGATCCGCCTCCACGATATGGGCGCACTGGTTGTCCGGGCGGCAGTTCACCTGGTTCCGCTCCCATCTCTCGTATGCGGTCAGATCCACCTTATAGTAATCGGAATAACCTGCGTTCCTGTCGCTCCTGTCCACGTGATAGACCAGCAGTCCGCTGCCGCCGATGAAGGCGTCCCTGCCGGCTTCCTCCCTGCATTCGAAGATATAACAGACCTTGTCGTCGCCGTAATGCAGGTATCTGCGGGACCTGCCCAGAGGTTCGAGGGTGAAACTCCCTTCCGCCAGTTCCTCGCAGTCGCCCAGGCCGCAGAGGCGGAATTCGAGCGCGTTGAATCCGGGAGGCGTGGCCCCGCCGTCGTTATTGCGCCCTGAGTCCATCAGGGAAGTGCTGCCCCACATCCCCTTGGCGAGCCCTCCGCTGCCTTCCCCGTCCGTATCGTACCAGTCCGG
>CADAFW010000109.1:0-7929 GCA_902787295.1 uncultured Bacteroidia bacterium | reverse complement strand
ATTGCGTCCTCGCCGCCTCCGCTTTCCTCGCCGGTGCCTGCGAAGATGAACACCACGTCATCCACGGTGCCGTCTCCGTCGTGGTCGTAACGGCTGAAGTCCACTATGGGGTCGAGCGTGTTGCAGATCTCAATGACGGCGAGATAGAGATTCTCGTCGAATTTGTCCATCCCGTTTTGCCCGTAGTACGCGCGGGGCTTGTCCAGCGTGAACGGCGGGTAGATGTCGACTGCGAAGGTGACGGGGGAGAACTGCTCGGAAAAATATGCGGCGGCGCTGTCTGCAAAGGCCTTCAGCCGCTCGGTGCCGGAGGTGAACCTGATGTCGCTGAACTGTACCGTGAAGACCGGAACACGCCTTGTCTCCCCGTCCGCAGCAAGGGCGAGGAAGGTCAGGAACAGTACAGTCAGGACTCTTTTCATCCTTCCGGTTTTGGTAATGCATAGTTAGCAAAATTCGCAGACATATGCAAAAACTTAAAAGCCGGCTAACCTCGCGGCTCGCCGACTTTAAACGTGTACTAAAACCTAAACCTGCCTTATAGATGCAGAGTTTTCGGCAAACGTTGCACGTAAAATGAAAAAAGTTGGAAAAAAATTCCAACTTTTTTCAAATCTCTGATTTCCAGGATTATTTGCCAGCCTCTACGGAAGCCTTGCGGAAATCCTTGAGGTCCTTCATGAGTGCGAGAGCGGCCTTGCGGGCGCGAGCGCCGGCTGCCTTGTTGCCCTTAACTACCTGTGCCTCAGCGTTAGCCTTGAAGTCAGCGATTTCAGCATTGATTTTTTCTACAAGCTCTTTCATTTTAGTAATTATTAAGTTGTTAAAAGTGTTATTATCAGTTCATTTTCGCCGCAATTTAACGAATTGAACAAATAATTCCAAGAAAAAACCGTAAAAAAATCAATAAAATCAGTGTTTTACGCGCTTTGAGGCTTGGTGTTGAGCGCCGTCATTGCCTTTTCGATGCCGGCGAGCGCCCAATCCCTGATTCCGCCCGAGACTTTTTCGAAGATGGCCTCCAGTTCCTTCTGCTGCTCTTCGCCGAATTCTCCGAGCACGAAGTCTATCTGTCCGCCATGTGTGAAATCGTTTCCTATGCCTATGCGTATCCTGGCATAGTCCCTGGTGCCGAGGGTTTCCTCGATGTTTCCCAGCCCGTTGTGGCCGCCGTCGCTGCCCTTTGGGCGCATCCTGACGGTGCCGAAGGGGAGATTGATGTCGTCGCACACGACCATCAGGTGGCCGGGTGCGAGGTCCAGCATATCCACCCAGTACCTGACCGCGTTGCCGCTCAGGTTCATATAGGTGTTGGGCTTGAGGAGGTAGAATATCCTGCCCTTGATGTGGATTTCGGCCATGTCGCCGTAGCGGCAGGTCTTGAAAACAGCATTGGATGCCTGGGCCCAGGCATCCAACACCATAAATCCAATGTTGTGTCTCGTGCGGGCGTACTCCGGGCCGATGTTGCCCAGTCCTACGACCAGATATTCTTTCTCGGACACGACTCAGGCTTGACTGTTACTCAGCTGCCTCGGCTGCCGCTGCAGATGCGCGGGTTGCCTTGACGGCGCAGATGATGGCGTCCTTGTCGGTGAGAACGGAGATGCCGTCCACCTTGACGTCACCGGCCTTGATGGCCTTGTCGAGACCGAGATCGCTGATATCGATGGTCACGTCATCAGGAAGCTTGGAAAGGAGACCGCTGACGCGGATGGAGCGGAGGAGCTGGGAGAACTTACCACCCTGCTGGACACCCTTGGAATGTCCGGTGATGATGATAGGAACTGCGATAGCCACAGGCTTCTTCTCGTTGACTGCAAGGAAGTCTACGTGGAGGCACTCGTCGGTTACAGGATGCCACTGGAGTTCGTGAAGGACTGCCTGATACATCTTGCCATCGAGGTTGAGGTCGATGATGTGGGACTTCGGAGTGTTGGTGACGGACTTGAGGTCCTTGGCGTTGACGGTGAAGAGAACGTTCTCCATTCCGTTACCATAAAGGTTGCAAGGGACGAGTCCCTGCTTGCGGAAAGCCTTGATGACGGCTTTGTTGCCGACCTGACGGGTCTGGCCTTTGAGTTCAATGTGCTGCATTGTTTTTGTTTGAAAATGTGTTACTCATTCCGGATCGGGTCCGGAACCCATTGCACCAAAACCGCTTACCGGTTTTCAAAATGCGGGCGCAAATGTATGAAAAAGAATTCATTTGACAAGAATTCATTTGACCAAACCGGCCGCTGAATTCCATGCAAGATTCCTGTAGTAAGAGTCGAGTTTTGCTGATCCGGCGCACGGCAGATACATGCTCAGGCCGCAGAAAATATTCACGTCGAAGTCGTCCAGGACCCTCTCAGTGGCCGCCTTGTAGGTGACGCAGCCGTTCAGGGCTTCGGTCAGCCGCGCGTGGTCGGCATCGGTCATCCCGGCGTGTATAAGTATGTCCTCCAGGTCGAAGAACCAGTGCTTGTTCATCCGGTAGAACCCCTGGACCGTGCTGTAGTCTATGGCGGCCAGGCCGCTCCTGTAGGTTTCGAAAAGCTCCTTGCAGAGGGTTGCGAGGGGTTCCAGCTTTCCGCAGTCAACCAGCGATATGGTGGCGGACCTGTAGATCTTGCTCTCGTGCGCGGCGGACATCTCGTAATAGTCCCGCAGCACGCCCTCGGGGTCCGGCGCGTCGCCGCCCAGGAGGCGCTTGGCGATGGTCTTGTAGACGAATCCCTCGGCGGCCACCTCGGCCTGGGAGAATCCCACGCATTTGGTGACGTTCCTGAGCTCGTAGGCCACTTCCACTCCGCCCATGAAGCAGGCGTCGAAGAGGATGTAGTCAGTCTTCATCGGGATGCAGTCCGGCAGGTCGGCGAGTTCTATCTGGCTGGAGTTCCTGGTGCTTCCGGTGTAATATATGGTCTCGGAGAAGGTCTTCACCGGGATGCCGTCCGGCCAGGGATTGTCGTCGTCCACCTTGGGTACGGCCAGAAGTTTGAAGGAATCGTCGCCCTGGTCGTAATAGCCCTTGGGCAGGTAGCCCGTGCCGTGCGAACTGAAGACTATGCCGTATGAGTCGGAAACGAACTTGGTCCTTACGAAGTCGAAAGCCTGGCTCAGGGTTTCCTTGTCGGAGAGTATGGTGGCGTCCGTGTAGGTCTTGAGCGTGTCGCAGATGACGTTGCCGAGGTGGTCCCTGCTGATCTGGATGACCAGCGGGCTGGTGGGATGCCTGTAGGCGGTGCTCATCGTGGGGTATTTCGGATCCACCAGGTGCTCTATCACCACCAGGGCCCTGTTGCTGCCCTTCGGCGGGATGTACCCGTCTTCCGCGGAGGCGGCGAGTTCCTCGATGTCCGCGCGGATGTAGGGGCTGAGGCTGTTGAAGCCCAGCGCGCAGAGTATCATCACCCTGCTGTACGGGTTGGTCGCGGGCTCCGGCACCGGTACTTCGCGGTGGCAGGACGCTGCCAGCAGGAGCGCGGCGCAGAGGCTGAGCACTATGGTTGCAGACTTCTTCATCGGGGCAAATATAGTCATAAAATTCTTATATTTGTCTTTGTATGGAAAGGAGCCAGGAGCGTTTTCTCGCGGATTACTCATACTACCTGAGGATTGAGAGGCGGATGTCTCCCAACACGGTGTCCGCATACGTCTCCGACATCTCCTCCTTCCTGGACTCCACCGGCCTTGACGCGAAAAGCGTGAATTCCGGTGACATAGTGGACTACGTGGCCTCCCGCGGGCAGTCCCTGTCCAAGCGCTCCCAGGCCCGCCTGCTCAGTTCCTTCCGCTCGTTCTTCGACTGGCTCATCCTCGAAGGCGAGCGCGTCGAAAACCCCTGCGACAGCGTGGATGCCCCCAAGATGGGCCGCTACCTCCCGGAAGTGCTCTCCGTGGAGGAGGTGTCCGCCATCATCGACGGAGTGAAGACGGACAGCTGGACCGGCGTGCGCGACAAGGCCATACTCGAGATCCTCTACGGCTGCGGCCTGCGCGTCTCCGAAGCCTGCGGACTGCTCATCTCCCACGTCTATGCGGAAGAAGGTTTCGTCAGGGTGACCGGCAAAGGCGACAAGGAACGCATTGTCCCGGTGGGGGAGGCTGCGCTCGAGGCCTTCCGGGAATACCTCGCCGTCCGTCCGGAGCCGGCCTCCCCGGAATACGACGACATCGCCTTCCTGAACCGCTTCGGGAAGCCCCTCAGCCGGGTTTCCATCTTCAACATGGTCAAGACGCAGGCCCTCCTCGCCGGCGTCAACAAGGAAATTTCCCCCCACACCTTCCGCCATTCCTTCGCCACCCACCTCATCGAGAACGGCGCGGACCTCCGCGTGGTGCAGGAGATGCTCGGGCACGAAAGCATCCTGACCACGGAAATCTACACCCACATCGACGCCGGCACCTGGCAGGCGTCGATCCTGGAGCACCATCCCCGCAAGTAGTTGGCAGTGTTGCGGGGATTTGCTATCTTTGCTCGATTAAACACTCGCATATGATCCAATCCATGACAGGCTACGGCAAGGCCGGGGCAATGCTGGAGAACGGAAAACTCACCATCGAGATCCGCTCCGTCAACGGCAAGAACGCCGATATCAGCATAAAGAGCCCCCTGCTTCCCAAGGACAGGGAGATGGAAGTGCGCAAGCGCCTTGCGGACGCCCTCCAGCGCGGCAGCATCGACATGTTCATCACCTGGGAACCCAATGCCGCCGGCAACGCGAAGCAGATCAACCGCGAACTCGCCCTCGACTACTACCGCCAGATCCGCTGGCTCGCAGTGGAGACCGGCGCCGAGTCCGCCCAGGGCAGCGATGCGTCCGCGATCCTGCTCTCCACCGTCCTGCGCATGCCCGACGTCGTGGACGTGGCCCGCAAGGACGTGGTCACCGAAGAGAACTGGCCGGCCGTGTCCGACGCCATAGACGAAGCCATACGGAACATCGTGGACTACCGCTCCAGGGAAGGCGCAGCCCTTTACAAGGACGTCACCGGCCGCATCAGGACCATCCTCGCCCTTTACGACGAGGTGGAGGGCTTCGAGCAGGAGAGGATAAGCGCCGTCCGCGGGAAACTGCTCAAGGCCGCCGAAGACCTGGGCGTTAAACTGGACCCCGAACGCTTCGAGCAGGAGATGATCTTCTACCTCGAGAAACTCGACATCAACGAGGAGAAGGTCCGCCTCCGCCAGCACTGCAAATACTTCATGGACACCATCGACGGCGAGCCGTATCCCGGAAGGAAACTCGGCTTCATCATCCAGGAGATGGGCCGTGAGATCAATACCACCGGATCCAAGGCCAACCATGCCGGAATCCAGAAATGCGTCGTCCGGATGAAGGACGAACTGGAGAAGATCCGAGAGCAATCAATGAACATCCTCTGACATGAAAAAAAGCATCCTGATATGCCTGGCAGGCCTTTTCCTGGCCTCCGCGTCTTTTGCACAGATGTATGAAGCCCCCGGAACCTACGGCGGCTACAGCTTCGACTACGGGAACGTCGCCGGCCTTTCGCTCGAAACTCCCGACGCCCTCACCGGTGTGTCCCGCGTGAGTTTCCTCGGCCAGGGCGGAGCGTACTCTGCCTTCCATGACGGCAGGCGCCCGGTAATGCGCGGCGTCTTCGCCCCGTTCGCACTGGACTACGCCCCGCTTTTCTTCCTTGAGAGCGTCAGGGCGGACAGGGGATCGTCCCCGGTCACTGCCGGCCTGGACGCCTTCACCGGCCGCGTGAACCTCGGCTACATCGACCCCGCGTCCCGCAGGCCCTTCTCCGTCCAGGCGTCCTACCTGAGCGACATGAGGGCCGACGTCAACGTTGCCGGCACATTCCGTCCCGGCGGACGTGAGAACGTAGGGACCGCGATAATGGCCCACGCTGACGTCAATTTCATGGACGTGGACGTGAACCGCGACGGTTTCCTGGACGAGCCTCGCAGGCAGGAAGTCGTGCTCGGCAACCGCTGGTACTGGCTCGCTCCCTCGGGAACGCAGTTCCGCTTCGGAGTGAACGGCATCTACGACAAGCGCAAGGGCGGACGCTCCGACTGGTTCGAGAATCCCTGGAAGGCCAACCTGTCCAACGCCGGCGCGGGCGCTTTCCTCAGCATCGACAAGCCCCTCGGCGCCGACGGTGCACGCAAGCTTTCGCTGGTCGCCGATTACACTTTCCAGAATATGAATTCCGGCTTCGGAATGACGGTCTACAACGTCGGGGAGCACCTGGGATTCCTGGACCTCAGCTTCACCGACGCCTCCAGGAAGGCCTTCCGCTACACCTTTGGCCTCAACGGCAACCTGGACTATCTCGACGAGATGTTCTGGCGCGTCCGCTATTCCGACGGTTCGGCCTCCCAGATCATATCCGACCTTCCCCTCGGCGGAAAGTATATGTTCAATGACATAGGCGGTTACGGTGAATTCACCATACTCGGCGGCGACTCCTTCAGCGCAGTCCTCGGCCTCCGCGGCGACTGGTACAGCCAGGCGGGATTCGAATTCTCCCCGCGCGCCGAACTCAACTGGAAGCCCGGCGCAGGCATAGTCGTCAGCGCCGACGCCGGAAGGGGACTGAGGTATTCCAACCCGCTGATGGACAACATCGGCATCCTCTCCTCCGGCAAGGATATCGTGGGCGTCAGTTCGGACGGGACCACGGTCTCCCGCCCGCTCGAGGATGCCTGGACCTTCGGCGGCGGCATAGCCTGGCACATGCCCTTTGACAAAAGCGGCAAGACCTGCCTCAGCCTCGACTACCACTACGTCCTGTTCTCCGAGCAACTGCTGGTGGACTACACGGCGGAGGCAATATACCTTTATTCCCTGAAATCCACGGAAGGAGCGTCCTCCCGCGCGGGAGAATTCCATCTGGGCTTCGTCACGGAGCCTTTCAAGGGATTCACGCTGACCCTTTCCGGACGCTATACGGACGCCCGCCAGAACCTGAAGAACCAGGCGGACGACATCAAGCCGATGACCAGCCGCTTCAAGGCCCTGATGAACCTCCAGTATGCCACTGACAAGAGGTCCTGGGTCTTCGACTTCACCGCCTCCGTCAACGGCCCCTGCAAGGTATGGGACTTCATGAAGACAGCGGAAGGACCGTATGCAAGCGGCTATACCCCCGTTTATCCTTACATCTCAGCGCAGGTGACCAAGTCATTCGGAATCTTCTCCGCCTATGCCGGCGTGGACAACCTCACCGGATTCACCCAGACCGGCACTGTCAGCCGCTACGAGAGCCCCTGGGACCACGATTTCGATGCCGGATGCATCTGGGGCCCGATCTTCGGCGCCAGGTACTACGGTGGCGTAAGGCTTAGTTTCTGATAAAAAACAACGAAATATAATGGAAGAAGAACGCAAACTCAATTTCCTCGAGGAGATCATCGAGGACGACCTCAAGAGCGGAAAATACGACAGCATACTGACCCGTTTCCCTCCGGAGCCGAACGGATACCTCCATCTCGGCCACGCCAAGTCGCTCTGCATCAACTTCGGTCTCGCCCAGAAATACGGCGGCAAGACCAACCTCCGCTACGACGACACCAACCCCACAAAGGAGGACACCGAATACGTGGACGCCATCAAGGAGGACATCAAGTGGCTCGGATTCAACTGGGAGAAGGAATGCTATGCGTCCGACTATTTCGACCAGCTCTATGAATGGGCCGAAGACCTGATCAGGCGCGGGCTTGCATATGTGGACGACCAGAACCAGGAGGAGATCTCCCGCGGCCGCGGCACCGTGGACACTCCCGGCATCGAGAGCCCCTGGCGCAACCGCAGCGTCGAGGAGAATCTCAGGCTCTTCCGCGAGATGCGCGACGGCAAGTATGCTGACGGCGAGAAGGTGCTCCGCGCCAAGATAGACATGGCCAGCCCGAACATGATGTTCCGCGACCCGCTCCTCTACAGGATCAAGCACGCCTCGCATCAC
>CADAFW010000108.1 GCA_902787295.1 uncultured Bacteroidia bacterium | reverse complement strand
ATGGTCATAGAGAGCAACCTGGACCCCAAGGCCCTGTCCACCGCCGGTGCGGCCGGCCTCTGGCAGTTCACCAAGAGCACCGCGAAGGAGTTCGGGCTTGAGGTGACCGCCGAGGTGGACGAACGCTATAACATTGAGAAAGAGACGCTTGCGGCCTGCAAATACCTCAAGAACGCATACGCGCGTTACCGCGACTGGATGACCGTGGCGGCAAGCTACAACGCCGGCCAGGGCGGAATCACCAAGCGCCTCGGCGAGCAGCACCAGAAGAGCGCCCTCGACCTCTGGCTCGTGGAGGAGACGGCGCGCTACATGTACCGTCTGCTCGCGGCCAAGATCATGTTCGAGGACCCCGCGGCCTTCGGTTTCGACGTAAAGGAAAAGGACAGGTATCCCTACATTCCGCCCAAGCGCGTCGTGAAGGTCAACGGCCCCGTCGAGAGCCTCGTGGACTTCGCCGAGAAGAACGGCGTCACCTACGCCCAGCTGAAGGCCGCGAACCTCTGGCTGCGCGACAGCAAGCTGGAGAACAAGGCCGGCAAGGAATACAGCATCATCATCCCGGGCAGGCGATAGGACAGTCCGCGCCACTGAACGGAAATAATCCGTATATTTGTAGTCTATGACGAAGTATGACGATTTTTCCAGACTGGAACTGAGCCTGCCGGCCTGCAGAAGCAACTACCGTTACTTCCGCTCGCTGCTCAGGCCTTCCACCAAACTTCTGGTACTCGTCAAGGCCAACGCCTACGGGCACGGCGCCGTGGAATTCGCATCCATGATGCAGGCCGAAGGCGCCGACTATCTCGCCGTGGCGCTCCCCGTGGAGGGGGTGGAACTCAGGAGGAACGGTATCTCCCTGCCCATCCTGGTGCTCACCGCCGGCACGGACTTCTTCCCGGAAATCATAGAGAACAGGCTGGAACCGGGAATCCCCAACCTCTACACCCTGCAGGCATTGTGCGATGAACTCGCGCGGCAGGGCATCAAGGATTTCCCCATCCACATCAAGCTGGACACCGGAATGCACCGGCTCGGCTTCATGACAAGCGAGATCCCGGCACTGCTGGAATTCCTGCGACAGCACTCCGAAGTGAAGGTGAAGAGCATATACTCCCACCTCGCAGCCGCCGAGGACCCCGCTGAGGATGAATTCACCCGCGGCCAGATCTCGATGTACGAGGCCAACGCGCAGGCCATCACAGACGGAATAGGATACAGGCCCATGTGGCACCTGCTCAACTCCGCCGGCATAGAAAGGTTCGCGGAACACCAGCACGACATGGTGCGCCTGGGCATCGGCATCTACGGCATCAGCGCCCTGCCTTCGGTACACCTCTCCCCCGTCGCCAGCCTCAAGGTCAAGATACTGCAGATCAAGAAACTGCGTCCCGAGGACGGCACCATAGGCTACGGCCGCCACGGGCACGTCGCGCCGGAAGGCAGCGTGATCGCCACCATCCCCGTGGGTTACGCCGACGGCATAGACAGGCATCTCGGGTGCGGGGCCGCCAGCTTCAGCGTCAACGGCCACAGGGCCCCCACCATAGGCAACATCTGCATGGACATGTGCATGCTCGACGTCACCGGCATAGACTGCGAAGCGGGCGACACCGTGACCATCTTCGGGGCGGACCCGACCATCAGCGAACTCGCCGGCATACTCGGCACCATCCCCTACGAGATCCTGACCTCGGTGCCCCGGCGCATAGAAAGGGTAATCATACGCAAATGACACATATGAAGAAGATCCTCACCATCGCTCTCGCGCTTGCAAGCATCTGCGCGGCAGCCCAGAACAACGGCGGCATCACTCCGGAGATGCTCACTGAAATCCAGAAGGGTTACGAAGGCGGCACCGCCGACAAGGCCATCCGCAACGCCCTCAACACCACTGCGATAGGCGTTCTCGCCACCAATGCGGAGAACACCGCGATGATAGGCACCGACTTCACCGACAAGGTGGCCACCAAGGGCATCACGGACCAGAAGCAGAGCGGCCGCTGCTGGCTCTTCACCGGCCTCAACGTCCTCCGCGCGGCCGCCATCCAGAAGTATGACCTCGGAGAATTCCAGTTCTCCCAGAACTACTGCTTCTTCTACGACCAGCTGGAGAAGGCCAACCTCTTCCTCCAGGCCGTGATTGACACGCGCGACAAGCCCATCGACGACCGCGAGGTGGACTGGCTCTTCGCCCATCCCATCAGCGACGGCGGAACCTTCACCGGCGTGGCCAACCTCGTCACCAAATACGGTCTCGTCCCCGCGGACGTGATGCCGGAGACCTTCATCTCCAACAGCACGAGCCAGATGGCAGCCCAGGTCAGGGAACTCCTCCGTCAGGACGGACTCAAGCTCCGCGAGACTCCTTCCGACGTCAAGAAGAGGAAACTCCCCGAGTACCTCCAGTCACAGAAGACCGCTATGCTCGCGGAGATCTACCGCGTGCTCTGCCTCTGCCTCGGAGTCCCTCCCACCGAATTCGAGTGGAAGGGAAAGACCGTCACTCCCGTGCAGTTCTACAAGGACCTCCTCGGATATGACCTCGAGCACAACTACGTGATGCTGATGAACGACCCGTCCAGGGAATACGGCAAGGTCTATGAGATAGAATACGACCGCCATCTCTATGACGGACAGAACTGGCTCTATGTCAACCTCCCCGTGGAAAGGATCAAGGAAATGGCCATAGCCTCCATCAAGGACAACGTCGCGATGTACTTCAGCTGCGACGTGGGCAAGCAGCTCAACCGCCAGAAAGGCACCTGCGACCTCAGGAACTTCGACTACGAGTCCCTCTTCGGGGTGAAGTACACGATGGACAAGAAGCAGCGCATCCAGACCCACGCCAGCGGCTCGTCCCACGCGATGACCCTGATGGCCGTCAACCTCGTGAACGGCAAGCCGGACAGGTGGATGGTGGAGAACAGCTGGGGCAACACCGGCTACAAGGGACACATCATAATGACCGACGAGTGGTTCGATGAATACATGTTCCGTCTCGTCGTGGAGAAGAAGTACGTTCCCGCCGACGTGATGCAGATGCTGCAGCAGGAGCCCATAAAGCTTCCCGCATGGGATCCGATGTTCCTTGAGGAGGAATAGCCATGAAGATACGCAGCCTTTTCGCCGTCGCGCTGGCAGTGCTGGCGCTCGCGGCTTGCGGTCCGAAGAAGACCGCCGCGCAGCTGGAACTCGAGCAGACCGCGCCCGCATTCACTGCAGGTGCACATAAGCGCCTCGTCGCGATGGACCTGGACGCCACCCTCACCCAGCACAAGACTCCCCTTTCCGACACCGCCAGGGCCGCCCTTGACAAGCTCGGGGAGAAGTATCATCTCCTCATGGTCGGCGGAGGCGGAGTGGAGCGCATCCACAGGCAGATGCTGGACTACCCCATCGACATCCTGGGCAACTACGGACTCGAAGAAGCCCGGGTGATAGACGGCGTGTGGACCATAACCAGGCACGAGAAAGTGGCCGTGGACAGTGCCGAAATAATGAGGAAGACCGAGTTTTTCCGCGAGAAGTACGGCTACACCAAATACTACGGGGATCCCGTGGAATTCCACGAAAGCGGAATGGTGACCTTCGGCCTGCTGGGCACCAAGGCCCCGAAGGAGGAGAAACTGAACTTCGACCCGGACAAGCTGAAGCGCAGGGCCATCTACAAGGAGGTCTGCGACAGTTTCAGCAACCATTCGGTTTTCATCGGGGGCTCCACCTCGTTCGACATCACGCCCAAGCAGTACAACAAGTACGACGCAATCATGAAGTACGCCGCCGAGAACGGATACTCGAAGGATGAGATCATCTTCATCGGCGACGACCTGGAGGAAGGCGGCAACGACAGCCACGTCCGTCTGGGCGGCCTGGACTACATCTACGTCCACGACTACCGCGACTTCCCGGAGCTTATCAAGCCTCTGCTTTCTCGTCCTTGATTTCGGCCCGGACTTCGGCGCGGGCTTCCTTGAGGATCTTCTCGGCCTTCTCGTAACCGTCCGCCGGAGCCTTCCACATAAGGGCGAGGATGACTGCGCCCACGAGTCCGAAGATCAGGGACACGAGGAACACCGAATCCCATCCGTAGTTCTGCGCAAGGGCACCGAAGAGCAGACCCGAGACGGTCGTGCTCAGGTAGCCCAGTATGCCTACGACTCCGTTTGCGGAAGCGGCCACCCTCTTGGTCGCCTGGTTGGACGCGGCGATGCCCAGGAGGGCCTGCGGCATATAGATGAAGAAACTTGCCAGGACGATGAAGATGATGCACAGTGCGGCGGAAGAAGCCGGAGTCTTCCAGAAGAGGAAGAGGCATAGCGTGGCGCCGATGAGGCCTATGAGGCTGGTCCTGTGAGCCTTGCTCTTGAAGAACTTGTCGGTCGCCCAGCCTGCCAGCAGGGTGCCGATGATGCCGCCCACGATCTCCGATGCGGCCACTGTGGTGGAAGCTGTCTGGATGGACAGGCCCTTGAACTGCGTGAGGAAGGTGGATCCCCAGTCGAGGATCGTGAACCTGATAATATAGACGAAGAAGTTGGTGAATGCAAGGATCCAGAGGATGGGGTTCTTGAAAACCATCTTGCTGACCATCTTCTTGTACACGCGGTGCTGGAAGGCGGTGTCTTTCTTATGCGCCTCAGCCTGCCCGTCCTGTTCCTTGTGCTCGTCCAGGCTCTCCGGGTCGGGAAGTCCTACGTCGGAAGGATCGTCCTTGAGTCCGGTGATGATGAGCAGGGCGCCCAGGAGGGCCAGGATGGCCGGGATGAAGAAGCACCACTGCCAGGCCTCATAGCCGAAATAATGGAGGATCACCGTGCCGCAGAGCAGCGCCACGAGGCCGGCGCCGATGGAATGGGAACTGTTCCAGATGGACTGTTTGGTGGCAAGCTCGGACGGTTTAATCCAGTGGGCCATCAGCGTGCAACAGGGCGGGTAGCCCATTCCCTGCATGTATCCGTTGATAAGCCAGAGGGAACCGATATAATAGATGAGTCCCGTGGTGGCCTTGCCCGTCTCGTCCAGGAAGTGGAAGACGGCGTTCATCTGCGGGCTGAGGCCGATGAGGATGGTAACGATGGCGGAGCCGGTGAGGCCGATGGCCATCATCACGCGCTTGTGGCGTATCCTGTCCACGAGGAAACCGTTTATGAAGCGGGACACGCCGTAGATGATGCCGTTGATGGTGAGGAAGAGACCAAGCTGGACCTTGCTGATGCCGAGTTCGGACTCGAGCGCAGGCATCACGATGCTGAAGTTCTTCCTGACGAAGTAGAACAGGGCATAGCCGATCATGAGGATGATCAGCGTGCGCCACTGCCAATAGTTGTACTTCTTGATAATCTGGTTATCCATATCCTGTTAGCTTTTTATTCCCACTCTATGGTTGCCGGCGGCTTGGAGGAGATGTCGTAGCAGACGCGGTTCACCCCCTTGACCTTGTTGATGATGGCGTTGCTCATCTCGCTCAGGAACTCCCGCGGCAGGTCCGCCCAGTCGGCGGTCATCGCATCCGTGCTGGTGACGGCGCGGAGCACCACCGGATATTCGTAGGTGCGCTCGTCGCCCATCACGCCCACGGTGCGGGTCGGCAGCAGGATGGCGCCTGCCTGCCATACCTTGTCGTACAGCTTCCAGTCGCGGAGGCCCTGGATGAAGATATGGTCGGCCTCCTGCAGGATGCTGACCTTCTCCGGGGTGATGTCGCCGAGAATGCGGACGGCGAGGCCGGGACCGGGGAACGGATGGCGGTAGACCAGATAGTCCGGTATGCCGAGCGA
>CADAFW010000107.1 GCA_902787295.1 uncultured Bacteroidia bacterium | reverse complement strand
GAACGTGAAACAGCCCTCGCAGTCCTTCCCGAAGGCGAATTCAGCCTGCTCGCCCTTCACGATGAAGTCCGCCTTGGCCTTGGATACGAAGCGGTAGGCCACGGCCTCGTCGTAGGCCCTGAAAACGAGGTTGAAGTCCTTGAATTTCAGCGTGAGCTCATCGTATTCCTCCTTCACCTGCGCCTTCTTGTAGACGTGCGAAGGGATGAATGACCCGCGCACGGAACGCAGCACGGGGCGGCCCTTGAGCCTGCCGGCGGCATAGACGCTGCCGTCGCCGAGGGTCATCCCTATCTCGGACGGCTCCAGGATGGTCACGCCGTCCTTCACGAGGGTCCAGCTCAGGCTCTCTCCGTTGGTCACGGTGGCGACGAGCGTCCCGTCGGGAGAGGTCACGGAATAGGATTTGGGGGTTGCGGCGTATGACAATGCGGAGAGCACGGTCAGCGCCAGGGTTGCGAGTAATCTGCTTGCAATTTTCATATCGGTTTCAGTTCGAGTTGTTGCGTAAGTGGGGTTACAAGCCGTCGACGAAGTCCGCATCGACGTAGTTGTACAGGCTTTGGCAGGCCGCGGCGGAGAATTTCGTCGCGATGGGGACCAGGTGCGCCCAGTCCTCCGGCGTCAGCACGGCAATCCGCTCCTTGGTGAAGCCGCCGGCGAGCAGCGCGTACACGAAGCCGGCGTTGAAATTGTCGCCCGCACCGATCGTGGTCACGGTATCGATCTTGGCGACCGGGAACTCCGCCCGTCCGGCAGGCGAGAAGACCTCGGTGCTGTCGGCCCCCTTGGTGCAGATGAAGGTCCCGCAGAGGGGCGAAATGTGCTTCTCATACACCTCGGCGGCATTCCTGGTGCCGAAGAGGAACTCAATGTCGTCCGCCGATCCGCGCACCACGTCGCTGGCCGCGCAGTTCTCCATTATGAACCCGCGCGAAGTCGGCAGGTCGGCAAGGTGGCTGCGGCGGAAGTTGATGTCGTAGTAGATTATGGCTCCGGCGGCGTGCGCGGCATCCACCAGCCTCTTCACCGCGCCGCGCGTGCTGGTGCTGATGGCGAAGAACGAGCCGAACACCACCAGGTCGCCGGGCTCGAAGCAGAGCTCGGGCAGGTCTTCGAACGGCGGGGTGCCGCGGTCGCGGAAGAACTCGTAATGCGCGTCGTTGTGGGCGTCGAGTACCGCCATGGAAACGGTGCTCTGCGTGCCCGGGACGCGTTTCACGCCATCTGTGCTCAGGCCGTTGTGCAGCATGAAATCCGTGATGATGTCCGCGACCTGGTCGTCTCCGACCTGGGTTATCATGATGATGGGGATGTCCGGGAACCTGCGCCCCGCGGTGCGCCCGAGCGACACCATTGCATTGAAGGTGGACCCGCCCGGCACCGCCGCGATCGGTTGTCCCCCGCGGAAAACGATGTCCAGCACGGTCTCGCCTATGCCGATGATCTTCTTTGCCATAGTATTGCAAATATACTTCAATTATCCCTGTTTTTTGCCTTATCTTTGCAATCGGATTCCGCAATATTACGGACCGCGGCCAATCGCCCCGGGCGATAGCCATGATAGAAACAAACACGAGCCGGGCCTTTGCGGCGACAGTTTACGGCGATACCTTTGCACCGTCGAACACAAAACAACAACAATTAAACGGCAAAGTCATGAAAGTAATCGCAATCGTCGCAGCCTGCCTCGCAGCAGCAGTAGCACTCAGGATATTCGAAGTTCTGTCATCCCGCAAACCCATCCGCAGCGTGGGAGCCAAGTCCAACAGATTGTCCAAGAACATCGCTACCATCAACATCGCCGACAGCATGTCCATCCAGGAAGGCTTGAAGCACTATAAGGATATCGACGACTAATAATAATATGGAGCTCAGGCAGTTAAGATACTTCGTAAAAACGGCGGAGACCCTGAATTTCTCAGAGGCCGCCAGGCAGCTCTACATCACGCAGAGCACCCTCTCCCAGCAGATAAGGCAGCTGGAGGAGGAACTCGGGGTGGAGCTGTTCCAGCGCGACAGCCACAGCGTCTCGCTCACGGAAAGCGGAGTACACCTGCTGCCCAACGCAAAGAGGACCCTGCAGGACGCGGAAGACTGCTTCACCCAGATTAGGGACCTGGGGCAGATCCTCACGGGCGAGCTGAACATCGGCGTGACCTACTCCTTCACGCACATAGTCTCCGAGGCCGCCAAAACCTTCATCCGGAAGTACCCCGGAGTGAAGCTGAACATCATCAGCCGCAACATGGAAGTCCTTCTCGACCTTCTGAAGCATCGCGAGGTGGACTTCGTGCTGTGTTTCAAGCCCAGCAGCATAGACAGCGAGATTGAATCCCACGTCCTCTTCGAAGACCGCCTGTGCGCCATCATGAGGAAGGACCATCCCCTCGCCGACCACGAGTCCATCTCGATGGAAGACCTTATGAACCAGCGGATTGCGCTGCCCGGCAAGACCACCCAGGCAAGGAATGCCTTCAACCTGAACTTCCCCGACGCCGAATCCAGGCTCAACGTGCAGGTGGAGATCAATTCCGTCAATTTCCTCATCGACCTGGTCCGCACCGCCAACATGATCACCGTCCTTTCCGAATCCGTGCTGGATTTCGCGGAGGAAGCCGACAAGCTCAAGGCCATCCCCCTCAACGCGCCGGACACCGTGCTGGAAGGATGCGTACACACCCTCAAGAAAGTCTATCGGAAGCGCTCCGCAGATGCATTCATGCGCATTCTCTGCGAATCGGACGCAGTGGCCGAACGCGCTCGTAACTGGTTGAAATAAATGTCAATAGCTTTATCGATAATTGTCCTGAGCACAGTCATCGCCCTGGGCAAGCTGCTCGGCCGTTTCAAGATATTCGGAATATCGCTCGGCGTCACCTGGATACTCTTCGTAGGCATAGTTTTCTCGCATTTCGGATACATGCTGGATCCGGGCATCCTGCATTTCATGAAGGAGTTCGGACTCATCCTCTTCGTCTATTCCATAGGCATGCAGGTCGGCCCGAGTTTCTTCTCGAGTTTCCGTTCCGGCGGCGTCAAGCTCAACCTGCTGGCCGTCATCGTGGTGCTGTTCGCGGTACTGGTGACGGTGGCGCTGGTCAAGATCACCGGCACCGACGCCCCCACCATGGTGGGCATCATGTCCGGAGCCGTCACGAACACCCCCGGCCTCGGTGCGGCGCAACAGGCGTACGCAGATGCAACCGGCGGCAATCCTGCGGACATAGCCCTCGGTTACGCCGTCGCCTACCCCCTTGGCGTAGTGGGCTGCATACTCTCCCTCGTGCTGCTCAAGGCACTGTTCTACAAGGACGAACAGCCCCTTCCGATGCGTAAGGCCGAGCCGGCGCCGATAGCCATATGCGGCAACCTCGTGCAGCGCAAGGTCATCATTTCCAAGCGCAAGCTCAACGGCCGCACCCTCGGCAGCCTCGAGTTCGAGAAGTATCTGGGCGCGACCGTGACCCTCATCCGTCGCGCCGGAATCTCCATCAAGGCCACTCCGGAGACCATCCTGCAATTCGGCGACGTAGTCACCGTCACCGGGTCGGAAGGCTCTGTGGAGGCGATGGAAAAGGTGCTCGGCAACTCGCTCAAGCGCCTCGACACCCCCAACCTTATCTCCATCTTCGCCGGAATAGCCCTCGGCTGCGCCATAGGCATTATCCCCATCCACATCCCGGGATTCCCCCAGCCGGTCAAGCTCGGCCTCGCGGGAGGTCCGCTCATCGTGTCCATCCTCATCAGCAACTTCGGCCCCAGGCTCAAGATCATCACCTACACCACCACCAGCGCCAACCTCATGATACGCGAAATCGGCATCTCGCTGTTCCTGGCGTGCGTGGGACTCGAAGCGGGCAACGGATTCGTGGATACTATCGTCAACAAGGGCGGCCTGGTCTGGATAGCATACGGCGCCATAATCACCGTGATCCCGCTACTTCTCGGCGGAATCATAGGCAAGGTGTTCATGAAACTGAGGTACAACACCCTCATCGGCGTCCTGTCCGGCGCATCCACCAACCCCCCGGCCCTGGCATACGCGGGAGAGCAGGACAAGAGCGGCGACGAGGCGGCCGTCGGATATGCGACCGTCTATCCGCTGACGATGTTCCTCAGGGTCCTCGCCGCGCAGATGATGGTGCTGCTGATGTTGTAAAAACGATTGCCGCTATCAAGGTTTTTCCAAGGATTTTATTAGATTTGTATCTGACAGAACGCTTGGATCCGAATCAGTTTGACACCAATAATAATTCACAATGGAAGAAACCAAGAAAACCAATCCCGCCGATCTCAACGGAGACGGCAAGGTGACCTTCAGCGAGCAGGTGCAGTACACCGCCGGCAAGGTTATGGACAAGGCCAAGGAAGTGGCTGCAGACGCAAAGGAGCAGCTCGATGAACTCGGCGACAAAGTAGAAGGCAAATACGCCGAACTGAAGGAGAAAGCCGAGAGCGGCGAACTCAAGGAGAAGGCTCAGGCTGCACTCGCAAGCGCCAAGGAAAAAGGCTCCGACCTTTTCGACAAGGCTAAGGCCAAAGGCGCAGAGCTCGCCGAAAAGGCGAAAGAGAAACTGCAAGAAAAAAAGGAGGCGTAAGGCCTCCTTCTTTTTTTACTTTATGAACTCGTGCGAGCCCAGCATCGCCTTCGGGTCTAGCGCCTCGTCGAGTTTCTCCTTGGTCATCAGGCCCTTCTCGAGCACGATGTCATAGACGGAGCCGCCGGTTTCCAGGGCCTCCTTGGCAACCTTTGTGCTGGCCTTGTAGCCGATGTACGGGTTGAGGGCGGTCACGATGCCGATGCTGCCACGCACCATGTCGCGGCAGTGCTCCTTGTTCACGGTAATGCCGTCGATGCACTTGGTGCGGAGCGTATCCATCGCATTGGCGAGCCAGGTGATGCTCTCGAGTATGCACTCGGCGATCACCGGTTCCATCACGTTGAGCTGCAGCTGGCCGGCCTCGGCGGCGAAGGTGACGGTGTAGTCGTTGCCTATCACCTTGAAACACACCTGATTGGTGACTTCGGGGATGACCGGGTTGACCTTGCCGGGCATGATGGAAGAACCGGGAGCCATAGGGGGAAGGTTGATCTCGTGCAGGCCGCAGCGGGGACCGGAAGCCATGAGCCTGAGGTCGTTGCAGATCTTCGAGAGCTTGACTGCAAGGCGCTTGAGCGCTGCCGAATAGCTCACGTACGCGCCGGTATCGGGGGTGGCCTCCACGAGGTCGGGTGCGGAGACGAGCTTGTCGCCGGTGAGCTCGGACATCTTCTCGGTGCAGAGCTTGGCGAATCCGGGAACGGCGTTAAGGCCGGTGCCGATGGCAGTACCGCCCATATTTATCTCCTTGAGCAGCACGGCATTGCGCTCAAGGTTGGCAAGCTCCTCCTTGAGGTTGGTGGCAAAAGCGTGGAACTCCTGTCCGGAAGTCATCGGCACGGCGTCCTGAAGCTGGGTGCGGCCCATCTTGATGACGTTCTTGAACTGCCTTCCCTTCGCGCGGAACGACTCGATGAGAGCCTTCAGGCTGTCCTCGAGGATGTAGTTCATCCTCACGAAAGTGTAACGGAAAGCGGTGGGATAGGCGTCGTTGGTGGACTGCGCGCAGTTCACATGGTCGTTGGGAGAGCAGTACTGGTACTCGCCTTTCTTGTGCCCCATCAGCTCGAGCGCCCTGTTGGCGATGACCTCGTTGGCGTTCATGTTGACCGAGGTTCCGGCGCCGCCCTGCATCATGTCCACGGGGAACTGGTCGAGGAACTTGCCCTCGGTGATCTCCTTGCAGGCCGCGCAGATGGCATCGGCGATCTTCGGGTCCAGCACGCCGAGTTCCTTGTTGGC
>CADAFW010000106.1 GCA_902787295.1 uncultured Bacteroidia bacterium | reverse complement strand
ATAGGCATCCACGCCCTGCTGGAGGTTTCCGGCAAGGTCAGCGTGGAAGCTACCGTGACCTACAAGACATCCAAGCGCTACGGCCTCCATTACGACGCCATCACCGGCTGGTGCAGGAACGATTATTCCGCGCAGAACAAGAACGACAGCTTCACGCTCGAGAACATCTCTCCCAAGATAGAAGGCGCGATAGCGTACGGCTACTCCGTCGGACCTGCGATCGGCATTTATGTCGAGGCCGTCTCAGCGGCAATCGGATATGACAGCAAGACCAAGAATACGCTCAGCGGAGCCTTCGACCTGCTTCACGGCGATGCGAGCGAATATATGAACTGGAACCTTGTCCAGCATCTGCAGAATGCCGAAATCTCCATCGCTTCCACGGAGGCGGTCTCCTTCTCCGTGTCGGTGCTGACGCGGGAGGTCCTGGAATTGTCGACACCCGATATCACCTGCGAGGAAACGAAGTGGAAGGTGCTGCCCAAGCTGGGTGCTTTCCCGGAATTCGAGCGCACCGACGAGGGCTTGGAACTGACGGTATGGGTCAAGAACCGCAACTGGGTAGGCGGGCAGCTGTCGGCCCTGGTGGCCGAATACCCCAACGATCCCGTGAATGTCCGGTCTATGGCGTTCCCGGACAGCCGGCAGCTCATCGAATCGCTCAACGGCGAGGATGAACCGGACTCCGTCGCCTTGAAGGGATTCGTGCATCTGGACGACGAGGATCCTGACCTGAACTATGCGGAATTCATCCTGGACGCCCCCGGATACGGACGCTTCAACCTGGGCAGCTTCATGCAGGATTTCGATGACGGCCCCTCGCGTGAAGCCCTTATGGAGATTCTCCAGGACCTCTACCGCAGCAGGGCGGCGGAAGGCGGCGACTGGAGCAAGTGCAACTGGTTCGAGCCGGGCCTTCCCCTGTATATGCTGAACGGAGTCCGGCCTTCCCGCAGGGGAGAGCAGCTGTTCTTCAAGATCAACGTCAAGCCCGAATGGAAGATGGGCGCCACCGTGAAAGTGGACGACCATTCGAAGAACTGCACCAGGTTCGGAGGCTGGGAGATCATCTTCGAGGACGGCTCCGTCTCCGGGACGGACAACCTGAAAATCTATGATTCCCATTTCACCGGCTACTATGCCTCCAGCAGCGACAACGATTTCGACGAGCTGACCATCAACAGTCCACTCTGGTCGCGTATCGGCGACCTCGGCTCCGGGATCAGGATCTTCGAGCGCCTGGATCTGAGCTACACTCCGCTGGAAGAACTGCAGGCCGGGGACAACCGCATAAACGTACACAAGGCCCTTGTCCTTCGCAACTGCCCGAACCTCAAGAAGTTGACGCTTGGCCCGTCCGTCCCCGAATCCTACGACGTGACTGGCTCGTCCAAGCTTGAGGAGATAGAGCTGGAGTCGGTAGCCATTCCCGACGGCTACTTCGGGTCGGCGGAATTCAGCACTGCGACGACCAATCTGGTGCTCGAGAAATGCTCCGTAGGCACCCTCTCGCTCCCGTACGGCTTCAAGGAAGTGTACTTCCTGGACGGCAGCTTCGACCAGGTGGAGGTCATCGGCAACAAGACGATGACCTATCTGGGCATACGCGGTTCGCACGGCAACGGCGTCACGGTGAAGGACTGCCGCAAGATGGAAACCGTCTCCTGCCCTTCCACCGGCATCTCCAAGTTCGTCGTGGAGAATCTCCCGGAAATGATCCACATCTCCGTGGCCGACAACGAAAACCTGCTGAGCCTCGTCCCCGAAGTCTTCGACGAGATCAGGGACAACGGCGGCAGCGTGGACTACGACATCCGCTACGAATACACGGATGACGGCTCCGGCACCATCGAATACGAGGACAACGGCTACGGCTTCTGGTACGACACCGAGCCCGGCTGCGGCTACCACGGCAAGGAGCCGCCGGGAGAGGACGAGGAGGGCTACGTGACCCATCCGGGCGAGAGCCCCGCGCGTGCCGCGTTCCGCAAGGTCCTGCAGGACCTGTATGCGTGCAGGAAGGGTGATTGGCCCGATTGCGACTGGTTGGACGGCAGCAAGGCGCTGGGCGACCTCCTGAACGTCACCGCACCCGATAACGAGTCGAACAACGAAACCTATTATGTAAGGATCCCCGAGTCCTGGAAATTCGGCAGCGACGTGTATGTCAAGAAGCACAACAAGCTGCCGACCGAGAACTACGGCGGCGAAACCGGCCACTACGAGGACTGGGTCCTGCTGGTCGATGGCGAGCGTACCTATGACAGCTTCACGGTTTCCGACCCTCGCTGCTACATCCTGGTGGTCGCGGGCGAGGCGAAGACCTTCGCCGTCCACAGCCCGAGTTTCTACTTCAATGCGAGGGGCGATGAGCCCTGGAAGTACAGGAGCCACGTGATCCCTTCCAAGATCCACACCCTGGACTTCCGCGGAAGCGGCGGCTATGAGTTCGAATATACCGTGGATTACGAGCATACCCCGAAGGTCTTCAAACTGCGCCGCTATGACGGAAAGAACCTGAACCAGGCTCTGAGGCTCAAGGTGGCCTATTCGAACGCCACCCCTCAGCCCATGCCGACCATCGATATCGAGGTTAACGAAGAAACTGCCGGTGGTCTCGGCGGGGTCAGTATCTTCAATGCGGTGCTGCCTTACGGTGACCTTCCGATCAAGGTTGTGGGGATGCATTCGCTCGGACTCTACGGCTGCGAGGGAGACATGATCTACATGCCGCAGAATTTCAAGTATCTGGCGATCGGCGCGGAGGCCGGTTACACCGTGAACCAGATGCCGTTGGCATCCGGCGTGTCCCAGGTCAAGGCGATCAAGGTGATGGACAACGCTACCATCGTCGGAATATCCGCGGGAGTACAGGAATCCGTCTCGGTGACGAACTGTGCGGCCCTGAAGGAAGCGTATTTCGGCACTTCCCCCATCACCAGCTTCCAGATGGACAACGTGCCTGCGCTGGAGTCGCTGGGCCTCGGCGGATGCACCAGGCTTACCATGCTCGTCCCTGACGTCTTCGAGCAGCTCTGGAACAAGGAAAACGGCGAGATCACTTATGAGGTGCGCTATGATTACACCTACGGCGAAGGGCCTTACGAGACCGAGAAGGGCGTCAAGTTCAACTACACCGACAAGGGTTATGGCTTCTACTTCCAGGCCGAACCGATGCAGGGCTACCACAGGGATCCCCACTGATGCCGTCGTTTATTTTGATGCTACGAGAATTATATACATATTTGTAGTAAGCCTGCAAATTGTAATAACCAAATAACCACACTTTGTCATGAAAAAAGCAATGATCGTCCTGTCAGTGTTCCTGCTGACGTCATTGGCCGCCAACGGCCAGAACATACTCCGCAATCTCGGCGAGCGTGCCAAGAATGCCGTGGAGAACAACCTCGGCAACAAAGTCGAGAAAGGCGTGAATGACCTTCTCAACGGCAAGAGGAAGGACAAGGACAGCAAGAAGGCTGAAAAGGCCGGCGTCGGCGAAGAACCCTCCGAGGAAATGACCGAAGCCGAAATCGCTACGCAGAACGCCAAGAACGATTTCGTCCGCGGCAGCGTGATCCTCTTCGAAGATATGATGGACGGGGAGCAGGTCGGCGAATTCCCTTCCAAGTGGGACATCGTCGATGACGGTTCTCTGGAAGTGGCGGTGGTGAACGGCAAGAAGTATGCGCAGTTCACGACCGACTACAACCGGGTCACCCCGCTGATGACCAATCCCAAGCACTATCTCCCGGAAGTGTTCACCATAGAATGGGATATGTTCATCTCTCCGCAGGATACCGAGACCAAGGAGTATGGTGAGATGACCTTTGAAATCAATTTCGGCTACTCCACGAAGGATTACCGGAGCAGCTCGGTCGAATTCTGGTGGAGAGCCGGCGACCAGGGTACCAGGAGCCGCTACAATATACGCAAGCCGGGATTCAGCGGTGATGCCGATTATATCAACGGAGAAGAATGGGATCTGGTCCAGAAGAAACTCGTCAAGAAGAATGCCTGGAACCATTTCGCCGTCTCCTTCAACAAAAGGGCGATGAAAATATATATCAATGGCGTCCGCCTCTTCAACATCCCGAACATGGAGGCTCCCGAGTGGTTCTGGTTCTGGCAGGGCGGCAACTACAAGTACAGGGGCTTCACCAATGTCGTCCTTGCCAAAGGCGGCGTCGAGCTCTATGAGCAGAAGACCACCGACATGTCCGCCGTCGAGAAGGCCATCGCCGAGACCGGCAAGTTCGTGACCAACAACATCCTCTTCGAGACCGGCAAGGCCACCCTCAAGCCCGAGTCCATGGAGGAGATCCAGAAGGTCGCAGACTATATGCTGAAAAATCCGACCGCACGCTTCGAGGTCCAGGGCCACACTGACAACCAGGGCTCCGACAAGATCAACGACCCGCTCAGCCAGCAGCGCGCCGAGGCCGTCGTGAAGGCCCTCGAGGAGAAGGGCGTGGATCCGTTCAACCTCCGCCCCGTCGGCAAGGGCTCGCACGAACCTGTCGCCGACAACAAGACCGAGGAAGGCCGCGCCAAGAACCGCCGCGTCGAATTCATAAAGAAGTAGGGTATGGGCTTCCTGGGGAACATCCTTTCCGGGGCAGTCGGTGACGCCATCGGAAAAGTCGTCGGCGAAGCGACGAAGAAGGTCGTGACTCCCGCTGCGGAGCACCTGGCCGAAAAGCAGGCTGAGGTGATCGACAACTTGGCAAAGAAGGCCGAGGAAAAGGTGAACGAGGCAGCGGCCGCCGCCGATGCGAAGGCTGCCGAAGCCGCTGCGAAGGGTGAGACCGTCGAGGCGGCACCCACGACCGAGGAGCAGAAGCAGGCCATCGAGGCCCTGAAGGGCTTCGGGGCCATGTTCTCCGGCGCAGTGGCCATGGCGAAGAACGAGATGGCGGCCGAGGAGCAGAAGCAGAAGGACGCCGAAAAGGCCGTCTTCGACAACTGGGAAGCCAACCTCGGCGTCTATCCCGTCTGGGACGTCGGCGGCGAGCGCTTCGAGATAGAGGAGCAGTCCCCGATGAACGGCTATCCCGTATGGCGCCTGACGCTGAAGGGCCGTCCTTACCTCGTGGAACTGTACACCCAGAAACTGCGCTCCGCCGGCTTCGTGGCCAAGGGCAACGATCCCCTGGACCTGAACGCCGACACCTACTATAAGCTCATCGACGGCGTCTGCTGGTCCTTCAACCGCACTGACGCAGCCTGCGACAACTGGATCAACGTCACCTTCTTCGTGGACAAATACGTCCCCCCGAAGCCAAAGACCGTCACCCAGCAGGCCCAGAACGTCGCCGACGTCGCCAAGCTCGCCAAGGGCATCTTCAAGAAGATCTTCTAGGCCGGCTACTGCTTGATCTCCACGATATCGTAGATCTCCAGCCTTTCGAGAGTGAAGCTGGCTTTGCCGTCAGTGTAGGTGAAGTCCAGACGCTCGCCGGAAGGCTGGAGGACTATGCTGCGCGGTTTCCTCGGCAGCCGGACGCTTATCCGGAGGCTGTCCACGGGAGCGATCTCGTCTATGCGCGGGCTGTTCCGGTGGTCGCCCGAAGTGTTGACCAGATGGAGCTGCAGCCTGCCGTTCAGGGTCCTGAGGGCTAGGTCCACGTAAGGCGAACCCTCCATTTCCACCATCGGATCGGGGAACAGCTCGGAGACTGCGGCCTTCATCCCGGCACGGAGTTCCTCCCGGTCCGTACCGGCTTCTGAATCCGTCCCGGCGGCCATCAGCACCTTCCCGCCCCGGTCCTCGTACCGGCGCAGTTCCTCTCGGAATTCCGGGCTGAGGGCGGCGTCGGCGGGGACGACGACAAGCGGATATTTGTCAATG
>CADAFW010000105.1:5900-8366 GCA_902787295.1 uncultured Bacteroidia bacterium | reverse complement strand
CTCATTGATGACCAGCCCCTTCCACGGAGTGACGTCCGCAGGCTGCGGGCCCGCGGGGGTCGGGGTCTTGTTGCAGTTGGAGGCCATCAGCACAAGACAAGCCGGTAGGATTATGAATTTCGCAAATCTCATAGCAGATTGTTCTCCTTGAGGTATTTCTCCGCCTTGATCAGGCCGCCGGTCTTCTTGATGGTCTCCTGGCAGAACTCATAGCTGAGCTGCGGATTCCTCTCGACCATGGTGCGGGTGAGGCGGTCGATGACCTTGTTGTTGATGAGGTTCGCCTGGACCATGCGGTTGCCTTCCACGCGGCCGAGGCGGCACATGATGGTGGTGCTGATCATGTCGCAGAGGAGTTTCTGCGAGGTGCCGGACTTCATTCGGGTGCTGCCGGTGATGAATTCCGGGCCGGTGATGATCTCCACCGGATAGTCCACGTACTTGGATATCGGGGAATCGGGGTTGTTGCAGAAGGAACCGCAGGGGATGCCGTGCTCCTTGCAGGCCTTCATCGCCGCCTCCACGTAAGGGGTGCAGCCGCTGGCGGAGATGCCCACGACGATGTCCTTGGGGGTGATGTGGTGCTTCTCCGTGAGGGTCCTCCAGCCTTCGTCCACGTCGTCTTCGGCCTCTTCGAGGTCGAGGACCAGGTTCTCCACGCCGCCGGCCAGGACCGCCTGCCATATCTCGGGGTTCACGCCGTAGGTGTTGGGGACTTCGAGGATGTCCAGGACTGCGAGTTTGCCGCCCGTACCGCAGCCGAGGTAGAACATCCTTCCGCCGTTGCGGATGGTGTTCTCGATGGCCGTGACGAGCTTTTCTATCTCGGGAAGGGCGGCTTCGATCGCTACCGGAACCTTCTTGTCCTCCTCGTTGATCTCGCGCAGCAGTTCCGCTACGCTCTTCTTCTCAAGGTTGTCGTGGAGCGATGGTTGCTCCGTAAGTCTGAGTGCCATTTTATCTGAATTCTTTGTATTTGACATTTCCTATCTGCTTGCCGTCGCGTATGCTCACGGCGGTCACCTTCTGCTGGCGGTTCACCGCGAACGGGCCCTCATAGACCGGCGATGCGGCCGTGGGAGTGCTGCCGTCCAGGGTGTAGTGGATTTCCGCGCCCGGGGCGTCCACGCTCATCGTGACCACCTTGCTGTATTCGGTGTCGGGGTGCATCTCGATGAAGGGATCCCAGAAATTCCTGCAATAGCCCACTTCCAGGCGGTCGAGCCTTGCGAGGTGGGTCTCCAGGCGGCGGGTGAAGCCTTCCCAGTCCTTGGCGGCCGGGGACCATCCGCTCTCGGCTATGGCGCACATTCTCGGCCAGGCCATGTATTCCACGCGGGCGGGGGTGGGCATGTATTCGGTCCATACGCAGCCCTCAACACCTATGATATACCTGCTCTCCTCGGCGGTGAGCACCTCGGGAACGGGGTTGTATTCATACATCGTGCGGAGCATGGTGGGGCCGCCCATCGCGAGGGGTTCGCTGTCGGGATCGCCCTGCCAGTAGTCGAGGTAGTACTTCGGATACGGGGCCATCACCACCTCGTGGTGCTGCTGCGCCGCCTTGATGCCGCCTTCCTCGCCGAGCCAGGACATCACCTTCGCGTTCGGGGCAAGCCCTCCCTCGAGGATTTCGTCCCAGCCGATGATCTGCCGGCCCTTGGAGTTGATGTATTTCTCCATGCGCTGGATGAACCAGCTTTGCAGCTCGTATTCGTCCTTGAGACCGAGCTTCTTGATGAGCGCCTGGCAGTGCGGGCACTTCTTCCAGCTGGCCTTGGGGCATTCGTCGCCGCCGATGTGGATGAGTTCGGACGGGAAGAGGTCTATCACTTCGTCGAAGACGTCCTCGAGGAACTTGAAGGTCTCCTCCTTGGGGCAGTAGACCTGGCGGAAGATGCCCCAGCGGGTGGCGGTCTCATAGTGGTCCTCGAGCCCGCAGCTGAGTTCCGGATAGCAGGAGATGGCGGCCAGCGAGTGGCCGGGGATCTCGATCTCCGGAATGATGGTCACGTGGCGCTCGGCCGCATACTCTATGAGGTCCCTGACCTCGTCCTGGGAGTAGAAGCCGCCGTAGGGCTTGCCGTCGTAGATGCCCGACTTGAGGGAACCCACCACGGTCTCCTTGCGCCACTGCCCCTTCTCGGTGAGCAGGGGGTACTTCTTGATTTCCAGCCTCCATCCCTGGTCCTCGGTGAGGTGCCAGTGGAAGCGGTTGACCTTGTGGAGGGCCATAAGGTCTATGTAGCGCTTGAGGAAGGGGATGTCGAAGAAGTGCAGGCAGCAGTCCAGGTGCATTCCGCGGTAGGGGAAGCGCGGGGCGTCGTCGATGTCGGCGGCGGGGACGCTCCAGTCCGTGCCTTTCACGGGAGCCTTGGCGAAAATCGCATCCGGGAGCATCTGCAGCAGGGTCTGGACGGCATAGAACGCGCCGGCCTCGTCGCTGAATTCGATGCGGATGCGGCC
>CADAFW010000105.1:0-5864 GCA_902787295.1 uncultured Bacteroidia bacterium | reverse complement strand
AGGAAGCCCACGGTGCGGCGCAGCCCCTCGGTGTCGGGGTCTATCCACACGGGGACGTCCTTGCTGAAGGTGAAGCTGCCTTCCAGCATCTGGAGATGCGCCGGGAGCGGGATGATCTGCGGAGCGGGCAGTTCCTGCGTCTTGGGGGCGCAGGAAGCCATCAGCAGTGCCGCAAGGGCTATGAGTCCGGTCCTTCTCATCATTATTTCTCCTTCTTGGTGAATGTCTTGGTCACGGTCTTGCCGAGAGGCTTGCCCTTGGTGGAGAAGCCGCGCGCCTTGATGACGTCGTCCTGGTCCACCATGAAGGGGTTGCCGTCATACACGGGGCTCTTCAAGGTGGGCTCGCTGCCGTCGAGGGTGTAGTGCACCACACCGTCGGGGAAGTCGAGCTCGAGGTTCATCGGCTTGGGGAACGGGAGCCTGCGGTCGTAGTCAAAGATCACGTCCCAATAGACCGGGCAGTAGGCCACGTCCTTGTAGTCCAGGGTCTTGAGGACCTTGGGCATGCGGCGGCGGAAGGACTCCCAGTCCTTGTTCGGACGGCTCGTCCAGCCCACCTCGGCGGCTGCCACGTTGCGCGGGAACGCCATGAACTCGGCGTAGTCGTCTTCGTAGATGTATTCCGTCCAGAGGCAGGTCTGGTAGCCTATGATGTACTTCTCGCTGAGTGCGGCGAGGGAATCCACCACGGGATAGTAGTTGTAGACCTTCTTGAGCGGCATGAATATCTCCTGGGCCACGTCGTCGGCCTGGTCGTCCTGCTTGTTGTCCAGGTAGCACCAGCGGTTCGGGGTGAGGATTACGCGTATGCCCCTGCGGATGCCGCGGGCTGCCGGAGCGTGGCCGCGGTAGGACATCGCGATGGGGTCCTCGAGGGCGCCGCCGTCCAGGATCTCGTCCCAGCCGATGACGGTCTTGCCGTGCTTCTTGAGGAAGTCGCCGATGCGCTTCACGAAGAAGGTCTGGAGCTCCTCTTCACTCTCGATGCCGAGCACCTTCATCAGGTCCTGGCAGTACTGGCTTTCACGATAGACGTCCTTCGGGGCCTCGTCGCCGCCGATGTGGTAGATCTCGTACGGGAAGAGCTCGAACAGCTCGGTGAACACGTCCTCCAGGAACTGGAAGGTCTTGGCCGTGGGGGCGTAGAGGTTCTTCCAGATGCCCCAGCGGGTCTCGACCTCATAGTGGCGGTCGGGGAAGCAGCTGAGTTCGGGGTATGCGGCGATGGCTGCGGTGCAGTGGCCGGGGATCTCCACCTCGGGGATCACGTCTATGCAGCGGTGGCGCGCATATTCCACGACCTCGCGGATGTCGTCCTTGGTATAGAAGCCCCCGTGGGGGATTCCGTTGCCGATTCCGCTGTGCCAGGCCGTCTCCTTGCGCCAGGCACCCACCTCGGTTAGGCGGGGATATTTGTCTATCTGGATGCGCCAGCCCTGGTCTTCGGTAAGGTGCCAGTGGAACTTGTTCTGCTTGTACATCGCCATCAGGTCGAGGAACTTCATGATTTCCTCTTTGCTGAAGAAGAAGCGTCCGCTGTCGAAGAGCAGGCCGCGGTACCAGAATTCGGGTTCGTCCTCTATGGTGCAGCAGGGAGCCGTCCATTTCTTGACGCCCTTGACCTTCACGGGGCTGTAGATGGCCGCCGGAAGCAGCTGCTTGAGGGTCTGGAGGCCGTAGAAGGCTCCGTTGACCTCGCTGGCCTCTATGAGCACTGCGCCGGGCTCCACGGTGAGGCGGTAGGCCTCCTTTCCGAGGCCCGCAACCTTGCGGAGGGTGACGGTGCCGCCCTTGCCGTCAAGGGTGAAACCGGTGGCGGCTGCGGTCTGCGCGCGGAAATCCGCGGCAATCTCCTCGAATGCAGCATCCTCGACCACGAGGCGGCTGGCCTTGTCCAGCACGAACACCCCTTCTGCGGGAGTGACGGACTTCGGGGTCGGGACTATGTCATATCTGGGGGGATTGGCCACGTTGCTGACGTTCAGCGCGAGTGCCAGAAGGAAACTTAGTATCATAGAGCTTGTTCGATCGTTTTGTCAATTGCTTCGGAATAGGCCTCCGGCATCTTCTCGGAGAGCGGATACGGGGCCTTGATGTAGACGTGCATCTGGTCGATCTCATATTCGTAGCCCTTGCGGTACTCGTACGCGTGGGCGCTGGGGAGATATGAGTTCTGGCCGTTGGTGTAGCCTGCGAAGATGACGGTCCTGCCGGGGAAATGGCTGCGGGCGGTCATCTGGTATTCGCAGAAGGGTTCGCCCTGGGAGAAGAAGAAGATCACGCCGTTCACGTTGACGGCGCCCAGGGTGAATTCGAGGGTGTCGTGGACCTTCCCTTCCGGGAAACGGCTGAGGATGAGCTCCTTCCAGCCGGCCACGTCGTCCTTCCAGGTGGCGGAGACGGTCTTGTCCCACTTGGATATCTCCTCCGCGTGGGCGATGACGGCCTCGGGGGTCACCTTGGCGATCCTGTACGGGAGGCCTACGGTGTCGTTGACCACCTTGAATTCGCCGGTGGCCTTCACGGGGCTGAAACTGATCGTGAGAATGGAATCGGCAAGGCTCCTGCCGCACTCCTCCGCATATTCCACCATCCTGGGGCCCCTGGCGGGGTCCATGTTGCCGGCGGCTCCGGTGAGCTGGAACACGTCGCCTCCCCAGGCTTCCTTGAGTATCTTTCCGGCGACGCCGGGATAGTCGGAGGAAACCAGCAGGCTGCGTGCGCCCATGCACACGGGATGGCAGGCTACGTTCATTACGGAAACGATGGGCTCACCGCTCTTCTCCAAGAACCGGACCACGTAGACGTCGCGGTCCACCGGGCCGGTCTCCTTCTCGCAGCGGTTGCCGTTGATGGAGGTCTGCGCCTTGCCCACTTCCATCTTGAACGGACGGAAGGCGGCATCGTCGGTGATGGTCTTCACGGCGTTGTCCACCAGCACCTGATGCAGGCGCTGCTTGTGGGAATAGTTGCTTCCGCCGGGTTCGGCACGCCAGCCGCCGTTGCGCGGGGCCGAGTGGGTGTGGATGCAGTGCATGAAGATGCGGTCGAGCGGAAGGCCGCTCTTCTCGGAGATCTCCTTGCGCCATTCCAGCGAGAGGTCCGGCTGGATCTCCATCAGGTCGTTGGAGATGATGCAGACCTTGTCGCTGCCGTCACCGATGACGAGGCAGTGCGTATAGAGCGGCAGATGCAGGTCGGTGGAGAGGTCGTTGCGGGCGGCGAATCCCGCCAGCATCGTGTGCTCGCCCTCCACGGTGGAGATGTCCGCCGCGTTGTAGTTGCAGACGAGCTTGCCGCCCCCGTTGCAGGAGACGGCAAGCAGCGCTGCCATTGCCAATAAGACTTTTCTCATAATCAATGATAACCAGGATTCTGAAGGAGCTTGCCTTCGCTCTTGGTGATTTCGTTGCGCGGGATGGGCATCAGGTAGTTGCGCCCGTCCTCAGGGAAGTACCTCGGAGTAGGGTTCTGGTTGAGGATGCAGTCGCCGTAGTCGATGGTGTACTGCTTGCCCTGCCAGGTGTATGTGATGATGTACTCGATCGGTTTGCCGTTCCTGGGGCCCTCGGCGGCATAGAAGTAGGTCTTGCTGGCGGGGACGTTGGCCCAGTAGTAGTTGGTGTTGTTCTTGGACTCGTCGTAGAGGCGGGCGACGCGGTAGACGGTGTCCATCTTGTTGCCGTTCTTGAGGACCATGGTCCTGGCGCTGCCGAGAGGCACGTTCTCGTAGAAGTCGGCGAGCTTCCAGCGGCGGAGGTCGAAGTAGCGGAAGGTCTCGGCATAGAGCTCGACCCTGCGCTCGTTGACGAGGCGCTCGAAGAGGAAGTCACCGCTCTCGGTCACGTCGGGCATCATCACGTCCGGACGGTGGCGGATCTTGTTGATGTACTCGCGGCAGATGTCCTCCTTGCCGAGCATATATGCGGCTTCGGCGTAGTTGAGATACATCTCGGCCAGGCGGAACCAGGGATAGAGGAGGCTTCCGGTCTGGGACTCGGAGATGTAGGAGGTGGGGATGAACCACTTGTAGAGCTCGAGTCCGCCGTGGTTGCCGGAGGCCATGTGCTTCGCCCTGGAGGAGTATGCCGGCTCGGTCTCGTTCTTGCTCATCAGGAAGTCCTCGCGGGTCATGCCGTCATACAGATAGTAGAGAAGCAGCTCGTCCTGGCTGGTGTTGCCGTTCTTGTCGGTGTTCTCGTAGATGCTGAACGGGGTGGCGATGCAGTAGTAGAAGCGCGGGTCGCGGTTCTTGTACGGATGGTTGGGATCGTAGCCGGATCCATCCTCGAACCACTTCTTGCCGTTCTTCATCTCGAAGTCTATCTGCGCGGCCTGTGAAGGATGGAACGCCTCCCAGCCGTTGAAGTACTCGACGGTATAGAGCAGCTGCGCCTTCTTGGTGTAGTTGTCGTTGGCGTCGGAGGTGGCCACGAAATACTTGGCCCAGATGAGCTCCGGAGAATTGATGTCCTTCCAGATTCCGTCGTAGGTGTCGTCCAAGCTGTAGGCTCCGTCCACGTCAGCGCGGTCCACGATAGCCTTGGCGGCGTCGAAGGCCCTCTGCCACTTGTCCTTGCTGTAGGTGCCGCGGAAGATGCCTCCCTCCGGGTTGTCGGGATCGTTGAAGAGCTTGGAAGCGGCCACGAGGGTGAGCCTGCTCTTGAGGGCGAGGGCTACGTCCTTGTTGATGCGGCCGAGCGGGGTGTCACCCTTCTCGGGGAGCAGGTCGATGGCCGCGTCGATGTCGCCGAGGATGAAGTCCACGCAAGCGTCGAAGTTGGAGCGCTCCACGGTGAAGTCGTCGGAGAGCTTGTGGGGCTTCTTGATGATGGGGACTCCGGAATAGCGCTGGATGAGCAGGAAGTAGGACCAGGCACGGAGGAAATAGACCTCGCCGGTGAGGCGGTCCTTCGCGGCGTCGCTCATCGCGGTGCCCTTCTCGTTCACATACTCCAGGAAGTAGTTCATCCTGTAGATCCACTCGTAGGTGCGGTTCCAGATGTTGAGGATGGTGGTACGGGTGTTGTGCGCCTGACCGCCTTCCTTGATGTACATCACGTTGTCCGGATCCATGTAGCCGGAAGCGATGTAGCGGGTGGAGGTGCCGCCGTAGCGGAAGTATCCCTCGTCCGTGATGCAGCCGACGTTGCCTTCCTGGTACGGGTCGGGCAGCACGGTGTACAGGGCGTTCACATAGGACTCCGCAAGGGCGTCGCTGTTGAACACGGCGTCTTCGCTGAGCTTGTCAAGAGGCTTCTTGTCCAGGAAACCGTCGTTGCAGGCAACCAGGGCGAGAGCCGCAGCCAGAAGTATATATAACTTTTTCATATTCCCTTAGAATGTAAGTTTTACGCCAGTGTTGATGATTCGCATCTGGGGATAGGTCTGGTAGCTTTCGTCGGAGGTCTCGGGGTCCACGAACTTGAGTTCCGAGAAAGTGAGGAGGTTGTAGCCTGCCACGTAGAAACGCAGCGAGCGTATGCCCGTCCTGGGAGCGAACTTCCTGACCGGAAGCGTATAGCCGAGTTCCACGTTCTTGAGACGCAGGAATGCGGCGTTGCGGGAGTAGAAGTCGGAACGGTTCACGCCGCCGTTGCTGACGGTGGAGCCGATCCTCGGCTGGTCGGAATCGGGGTTGTCGAGCCTCCAGGCATTGGTGGCCGCGAACCAGTCGAGGTTGCCGGACACGGGATCCATGGCCGGGGAGTAGTAGTAGCGTGCGAGTGCCTGTCCCTGGAGGAGGAGAGCGAAGTCGAAGTTCTTCCAGGTCATGTCGAAGTTGAGACCGAAGACGATCTGGGGCACTGCGGTGTACTGCATGCGGTAGCGGTCCAGGTTGGTGATCTTGCCGTCGCCGTC
>CADAFW010000104.1 GCA_902787295.1 uncultured Bacteroidia bacterium | reverse complement strand
CACGTCGGCAATCATCCGCTTCTCGGCGTCCGTGAGCAGGAAATCGCCCTCCAGATGGCGGTCACCGCCTTCACCGGCCTGGCGGCCTATGGCGACCAGCGCGGCGTCGCAGGCACTGACGGAAGCTTCCACCAATGCGCGGGCAAGCGGCATTTCCGGCGCAGCGGGACTGCCCAGCATCCTGGTGGAGGCAGTCACCCGGGGCAGATTGTCGGAGATAAAACTGTGATAGGTGCCTGCAAGGGCAGCGTCGAACTCATACCCGGCGTCGTCCAGACCGTCTTCGATATCTACGACGTACGGCCTGTTCACGTGGCCGGAACCGGTGCCGCCGGCAAGCAGGCTGTAGGAAGCGTTTCCGAAAAGCGCGAGCCTGAGGCCGGGCGCAAGCGGAAGCGCGCCACTCTCGTTCTTGAGGAGGATTATGCCCTCCGCGGCGGCTTCGCGGGCAACTCCGGCGTGGGCTTCAAGGTCGGGTTCATTCGAAGGAACGTGCCCCTTGAAGGTATTTGTCTTGACTATCAGTTCCAACACCCGCCGTACGCAGACGTCCAGCAAAGCCTCGTCCAGTTCCCCTTTCCGGACGCTCCTGACGAGTTCGTTCACCTGCGTATCCAAGCCCGGCTCCATAAGGTCGTTCCCGGCGGAAATCTGCGCAGGAGTGTCGCGTTTCCCTGTCCAGTCAGTCATCACCAGCCCCTCGAAGCCCCATTCGTCGCGCAGGATTTCCGTCAGCAGACGGCGGTCCTGCTGGGTATGGGTGCCGTTCAGACGGTTGTACGAAGACATCACGGTCCAGGGCCGGGATTCCTTTATGACTATCTCGAAATTGCGCAGGTACAGCCCGCGCAGGGCCTCCTCGGACACGCGGGCATCGTTCCAGAAGCGGTTGGTCTCCTGGTTGTTGGCGGCAAAGTGCTTGACGGAGGTTCCGACTCCCCGGGACTGCACTCCGTCCACGTAAGCAGCGGCAATGCGCCCGCTCAGCACCGGATCCTCGGAGAAATACTCGAAGTTCCTGCCGCACAGCGGGTTGCGGTGGATGTTCATGCCTGGAGCGAGCATCACGTCTATGCCGTAGTCCCTGGCTTCCTCGCCTATCGCGGCGCCCACGGCCCTGACCATATCGGCATTCCAGGTGCTTGAGAGCAGCGTGCCCGTGGGGAAGCCGGTGCAGAAATAGGTCCTGCCTTTTTCACCTTTCCTGACGGGGGCGATGCGCACTCCGGCGGGACCGTCGCTGAGGACTATGGCAGGGATGCCGAGCCGCGCGACCGGACGCGTCATTCCGGCGGCTCCCGGAACGGGGACCCCGCCCACCAGATTCACCGTTCCGGAGAGCATGCTCTTCCAGCCGGCGCCCACGACGAGCGTCGCCTTCTCCTTCAGGGTCAGTTCAGCCAGCACCTGGTCTATGTTGTCCTCACGGAGGGTGACCTGCGCATTCGTATTCATTGAAATTGTCATCGCGAGCAAGACGGCTGCTGCGAAGACGGGCGTCCTCGCAGCCATACTAGCATCCTATGGATTCCAGCGCCCGGGTGATGGCCCTGACGTTCTCCAGTTTCGTGGTGGTCGGAAGCTCGCAGCCGGGCATGAACATGCATTTCCTGTCGCCGAAATTGCGTCCGAGCTCCATTATGCTGTCATATACGTGCTGCTCGGTGGCGAGATAGACGTCGGACACCGGGTCTATGTTGCCGTTGATGATGCAGCGGCCTTCCACGGACTTGAGAGCCTCCGAGAAGTCCACGGCGTGGTCCACGTCTATGATTCCGGCACCGCTCTGCGAGGAGAACGGCAGGATGGTGGAGGTGTCGCCGCACATATGCAGGCGGCCGTATATCCCGTGCTCCTTCATCCTGGCGAATAGCATCCTGTGGTATTTCAGGACCATGGTTCCATAGATTTCCGGGCCGACGATGGAAGCCACCGGATCGGGGATGTAGACATACTTGGAGCCTGCGGCGGCAAGTTCGTCGATGAAGTCGAGGGAAGTCTCGGTGACCATCATCAGAAGCTTGTCCACGAGTTCCGGGCGGTCGTACATGTCCAGGATCATGTCCTCGGTGCCGCGGATGTTGGCGGCCACGGTGACAGGACCGTCGCAGATGGTCATGGGATAGATCTCGTCCACCGTTTCGGCGACATAGGCGGTGGCCAGGACGAGGTCGTAGAGCCTGGGGATCTCGCGGCACTTGAGGGAACGCATGTTTTCCACCTCGGATATGTCCTCCATCGCAAACTTCACGGCCTGCGGGAGCTTGTCAGGGAAAAACTCTATCTGCGTGCCATATCCCTCGGCCTCGCGGAGCAGGTCGGAAGCGATCTGCACGTAATCCAGACCGCAGTCCCTGGCGCACGCTATGGCGCCCTCCGCCATCTTCTTCCAGTCCTTGCAGTACTCCTCCACCGTGATGCCGTTGTACTGCGTGACGACACTGCCCACGATGGTCAGGTTGGGCCTCCTGTCAACCTTCTGTCCCTTTGTGAAGAGGTCGAGTCTTTCCTTAGAAGTCATATGTCAGGTTATCAGTTGTCAGTGAAGTGGTTTACATTCGTAAATGTAATGAAAAGATTCCGGAATATCCCGAAACAGGGCCTACTTCACGGCACCTGCGACGTAATCGACCACGTCGCCCACGGTATTGAACCGGACCTTGTTGTCGAACTGGAAACCATACTTGTTCTCGATCGCGAGGGAGAGCAGGAGCATGGAGAGGGAATCGACTCCGAGGTCATAGACGAGCGATGCTTCGGAGGAAACCTTGGAAAGGTCCATTCCGGGCTTTACGGTGACGAAGACTTCCTTGAGGCCTTCGAGTATTTCTTCCTTGGTCATAGTCTTATTTCTGGTTGCGTGAAACCTTGAGGGAACCGGTGCGCTTGAAGTCCTCCTTGCGAACGGTCATCTTAGCGACGCGATGGGTCGTGGGAAGGGTGGCGTTGACGTCGTCCACGAGCTTCTTGAAGAAGGCGTATATCTCCTCGTCGCTCTTGCCCTCGAATGCCTGCGGCACGGGAAGGATGTCGATGGCGATGACGGGCGAGCCGTCCACCATCTCCTCGCTCACGAGGCAGTCGCGGAGCGCCGGACACCTGTAGAAGTGCTCCTCGATGGACTCGGGGGAAACATTCTCGCCGTTGGGGAGGATGATGACGTTCTTGATGCGGCCTACGATGTACATATAGCCGTTCTCGTCGAACCTCACGAGGTCGCCGGTCTTGAGCCAGCCGTCGGGAGTGAGGGTCTTGGCCGTCTCCTCGGGCTGTCCGTAATAGCCGATGAACACGTTGTCACCCTTGATCCAGAGCTCTCCGTCTACGACCTTGGTCTCCTGTCCGGGATAGACCTTGCCGACGGACTCGGGATACTTGTCCACATCGGCGTTGGCGGTGGTGAAGTTGGCACCCTCGGTCATGCCGTAGCCGGCGTGGAGGGTGATGCCGAGCTTATGGAATTCCACCTGGAGCCTAGGAGGGACGACCGCGGCGCCGGCGATGATGGTCTTGACGCTGCCGAGGAACTGCGGGCCATAGACCTTGGTGAGGCCGAGCAGGATCTCGCAGAGGCCCGGTACGAGCACGAGCACCTCCGGACGGATCACCGGAATCTTGCCCACTGCCGCCTTCATGTCTTCAGCCGCATACCAGTGGCCGCCGGCCATGAGGGTGCTCATCGTACTGCGGATGAGTCCGAAGACGTGGCTGAGCGGGAGGAAGCATATGAGTTTGTAGCCCCAGAACTGGCTGCCCGGAGCGAAAACGCCGTTGTAGGTTCCGCGCATCAGGGAGCGGTGCGGGAGGATGGCGCCCTTGGGTGCGCCGGTGGTGCCTCCGGTGAAGAAGATGGCAGCGGGGTCTTCCTTGTCAACCTTGGCGACGGGAGCCTCCTCGTCGGCCATTGCGGAAGAGGATATGACCTTGCAGGGTGCTCCTGCAGCCATTTCCTTGAACTCATCCCTGATTGCGAGGACGCTCACTCCGAACTTGGCGCAGCAGCCGACCACTGCGGGTGCCGGAAGCTGGCCGGGAAGCATGATGCCGATGTAGCCTGCCGAAGTGGCGGCGAGGAACATCTCCACCGCATCGATGCTGGTCTTCTCGAAAATGGCGACCTTGTCCCCCTTCTTGAGCCCGAGGGAATTGAGCAGGGCGCGGCGGCGGGCTATGCGGGAGCACATCTCGGCATAGGTCAGGGTGACGTTGTCGTCCGAGAGGGCGGGCCTGTCGGCCCATCTGCGTGCGATGCTTTCAAGATACTCGGGAACCGTGGGAATGTACACGTGCTGTTCCATCTCCTCTTTGGGGAGCATGTCATAGAAATAGTTACTCATAGAAAGATGATATCGTTATAATAACATGTTCAGTGTTTTTAGTTAACTTTGCAAAGTTAACGATTTTGGTTCATTTATAGAAATGGCTGTACTTCTTAAAACCGTAAAGACCCGTTGCGAGCTCAGGAAATTCATCGATTTCCCGCTCGGACTCTACAAAGACTGCGATAATTACGTGCCCGCCCTCAGGGGTGACGAATTCGACACTTTCAACCCGAAAAAAAACGACGCCTACGAGTTCTGTGATGCGGAATGCTATCTCGCGGAAAAGGACGGCAAGCTGGCGGGAAGGGTCGCCGCGATTGTGAACCACAAGGCCAACAAGACCTGGAACCAGGAGGTAGTACGATTCGGCTGGCTGGACTTCATCGACGACATCGAGGTGCTCGCCGCCCTGCTGGACAAGGTGGCTGCATTCGGTCGCGCACGCGGATGCAAATACATCAAGGGCCCCCTCGGATTCACCGACATGGACCGCGAGGGCCTGCTCGTGGACGGTTACGAAAATCTCAGCTCGTTCACCTGCCTCTACAACTATCCCTACTACGACACCCTCCTTGCCAAGCTCGGCTTTACGAAGGACGTGGACTGGACCCAGAGGGTCGTAGAGATAGGCGAAGACTATCCGCCGATGTTCCAGTTCGCGGACATGATAGAGAAGCGCTTCGACCTGCACGTCTACAAGGGCAGGAGCACCAAGGAGATGGCCGACAGGTACGGGATGGCGATCTTCCACATGTACAACGAGACCTTCGCTCCCCTCTTCCAGTTCGCGCCGCTCAACGACAAGCAGATCAAGACCTACCTGAAGACCTACGTGCCCATCCTGGACCCGGACTTCGTGGCAGTGGTCATCAACGGCGAGGACAAGCCCGTAGGCTTCTGCTTCTGCGTGCCCACCCTTTCCAAGGCCATAAAGAAATCGGACGGCAGGCTGCTTCCTTTCGGCCTGTTCAGGATCTTGAAGGCGCTCCGGAAGAACGACACCCTGGAGGCGCTGCTCATCGGAGTCCTGCCCGAATACCAGGGCAAGGGCGCCAGCGTGCTGCTCTTCAAGCACATCCACGAGAACTGCATCAAGCGCGGGGTCAAGCGCATGATCCTCAACCCGCAGCTCGAGGAGAATTTCAAGGTGCAGTCCCTCTTCGAACAATATAAGACCTCCCCGTATACACGAAGGAGGTCCTATATCAAGGAAATCTAAGATACCCTATTTCCGCTTCCACAGCGCGTTCATCTCCTCCAGGGTCTTGCCCTTGGTCTCGGGGACGAACTTCCATACGAACAGAGCCGCGATTACGCACATGGCACAGTAAAGGCCGTAGGTGAAAGCGTGGCTCATGTTGTACATGGGCACGAAGGTGGACGAAACGATGAAGTTGAATATCCACTGGAAAGCCACCGCGATGGCAGTCGCCTGGCTGCGGATGGTGTTCGGGAAGATCTCGGATATGAGCACCCAGCAGATAGGGCCCCAGCTGAACATGAAGCAGGCGCTGTAGACCATGATGCTGACTGCGGCGAATGTTCACTATGCCCATGAGCACGGTCTGGAGCATGGGATTGCCCATTCCGAGGCTCTCGAATATGCGGGGCGCATAGTAGAGCACGGCGTTGATGCCGATCGCCTGCTGGAACACGCTGAGCAATATGCCGATGACGACCACCTTGACGCCGAAGGTGAAGAGCTTCTCGGTCTTGGTGTGGGCGGTAGCCTTGATGTCAGCGAGGATGCCCTTCGCGGCTTCTTCCCCGTTGATCCTGGTGAGGACTTCGAGCGCCTTGCTGTCCCTTCCGGTCATCGCGAGATAGCGCGGGGTCTCGGGGATTAGCAGCACGAGCAGGGTGAAGAGGCCTGCCGGCACGCACTCGCTGACGAACATCAGCCTCCAGCCGGTGGTGATGCTCCAGTTGGCATCGGCGGCCAGCAGCGCACCGTTGGTGATCTGGTTGATGCCGCTTGCCACGGATTCTATCACGGGAGCGATGTGCTTGCCGAGGATCACGAGATTGACGAAATAGACCACCAGCTGGCCGAAGATTATGGCGAACTGGTTCCAGGAGACGAGCGTACCCCTCATCCTGGCCGGCGAGATCTCGGCTATGTACATGGGACACAGCGCCGAAGCGATGCCCACGCCGAGGCCGCCGAGCACACGGTAGAGGTTGAAGGCGATCAGCAGCCCGAAGGTCGGGACGCCCTTCTCGAAGAACAGGAACTCGGGCATATAGGAGCCGAGGGCGGAGAGGAAGAAGAGGATGCCGGCCACGAACAGCGTCTTCTTGCGGCCGAGACCGGATGCGAGCAGTCCCGACAGGGCACTGCCGATGATGCATCCCAGCAACGCCGCGGAGGACGTGATGCCGTGCATGAAGTCCGTGTACTGGAAGTCCGAGGCACCCATGAAGAATGCCTGCAGGCCCTTCTCCGCACCGGAGATGACGGCCGTGTCATACCCGAAGAGCAGGCCTCCGAGCACGGCCACGAGCACTATTGAAAACAGGTAGGCCCTGTTGACTTTCTTGTCAGACATACCGGATTACTCCCTCTTGTCGAGCTCAGAGAGCGCGAAGGCATAGGCACCGATGCAGATGGCCTTGCTTGCGCCTATCTTGGAACGCATCACGCCGATGCGCTTCTGCGGATCATAGACGACCTCGTCTTCGGAGCCGAAAACCTTGATCTTGCGGGCCTCGCCCTTTGCGAATTCCGCGAACTCGGCTTCGTCGTCGAGGTTGTAGACCTTCATCTGCACGCGGTTGAGTTCCTCGCCGGTGAGCTGGTGCATCTTGCCCCTCATGGACTTGAGGATGCCCGGCATGATGTACTTGTGGTTGTTCATGATGCCGCCGCCGATGACGATGAGACCGTCGATGATGGTGACCGCGGTAGCCATCGCGTCGCCCGCGACCTCGCCCATCTTCTCAAATGCGCCGATGGCAGCCTCACGGTCGCCGGGGGCCTCCCCGTTGGAGATGGCGCCGATGTCCTTGGGCTCGAGGCCGTGGTTCATGTTGCCGGAGAGTTCGCCGTAGACGCGCTTCACGGCACGCACCGCCACGCCGTCCTCGACCATGATGTCCGGCCAGTCGGGGTGCTTGAGGCAGAAGGTCTCAACGCAGGAGTTGTCGCCGCGGTTGAGCTTGCCGTCGATCACGGTTCCGAGACCGAAACCGGTGCCGAAGGTGTAGCCGAGAAGGTTGTGGTAGCGCTTTGCGCTTCCCATCGCGGCGAGCTTGGCGTTCACCTCGGGCAGGGCGCCTCCGATGGACTCACCGTAGGCATAGAGGTCGCCGTCGTTGTTGATGAAGACGGGGATGCCGAACTTCTTCTCGAGGAAGGGGCCGAGGGCCACGCCGTCCCTGAAAGAAGGGAAGTTGGGAAGGAAACCGCCGATGATGCCGTTGGGATAGTCGGCAGGGCCGGGGAACGCGAAACTGATGGCGACGGGCTTCTCCCCGCCGAGTTCGTCGATAACGCGCTGGAAACCCTTCACCATGCCGCCGAGGCAAAGTTCGAGGTCCTGCGCCTGTGCAGGCTGCGTGATGGGTTCGCCGATATACTCGCCGCCCCGCATCGCTGCGAAGACCATGTTGGTTCCACCTGCGTCCAGTGTCAGGACTATTCTGCTGTCATACTTGATGTTGGCCATATTATTATAGATTGGTTTATTCGAATCAGACAAATTTACACAAAAATCTTCACTTACCGAGGGGGCTCGGATCAATCCCGGAGATATTTGCTGAAGAACTTCCAGATCTCCCCGAAAGTGTCCATGTCCGCCTCGGCCCAGGTGTGCTTGCCGCCCTCCACCTTGTAGAGCCAGACTTCCGTCGCCGGACCGCCTTCCCAGGCGGGCTTGCCGTCCCGGAACGAATAGCGTATCACACGGTTGCGGCGCAGTTCGAGGGTGTCCACCGCCTCCGACTTGCATTCATTGGCGGCCACTATGTAGCTGACTGCCGCAGGGACGGACATATAGGCTCCCCAGCCGCCCTCGTTCAGCACGTCGCCGGTCCAGAGGGAAGTCTTGTCGGCCGTGCCGTGGATCTCCATGAAGGGGACCTGCCCCCGGTAGCCGAGGCCCATGTCCAGCAGGGTCAGGCCGGCCACGGAAGCGATTGCCGAGAAGGTGCGGGGGCTCCTCTTTGCCATTAGGTAACACATCTCGCCGCCGTTGGACATTCCCGTGAGGAACACGTTCCTGCGGCTGAACCCATAGCGGCGCTGAAGTTCCCGGACAAGCGCCTTGACGAAGGCGATGTCGTCCACCTTCTGGTCCTTGTCCACCGGGTAGCCCACCTGCCAGAAGGCCTTGCCGCGGCTGTCAATGGTGCCCTGCGGATAGCATACCGCGAAGCCGCTGCGGTCCGCCTGGTCCATCAGGCCGGGCTTTCCCTTCAACGCAGAGCCGCCGTAGCCGTGCAGCGCAATCACCAGCGGGGCCCCGTCCTGAAGGCCCTCGGGCTTGTAAACATAGAATTCGCGCACCTTCCCCTGGAACTTCATCGTCCCGCGTTCGCAGCGCTTCGCCACTGCCGATTCCTCCTGCGCGGCCAGGGACAGCGCGCAGGCAAACAGGAGCATTGCTGAGATCAGTATCTTTTTCATCATTTATCCGGTCTTGCTACCTTGATTCCAACGTGGTTCCTCACGCGGCCGAGATATTCCGGGAGCGTGAGTTCCTCCTCCACGACCTTTTTCC
>CADAFW010000103.1 GCA_902787295.1 uncultured Bacteroidia bacterium | reverse complement strand
AGGCTGCCCTGGAGAACAGCCATACCGTCAACCGTGACGATATACCTTCATTCTGATGAAACATTTATTCTACACGATTGCAGTGATGCTGTGCTTCTGCGCCTGCGGAGAGAAACCCGAACCCACGCCTGAAAAGGCCGCGGCTCCGGTGCTCGTTTCCGTGGAGCCCTCCAGCGGAAGCACCGGCATCGCCACCGGCACCCGGAGCATAGTATTCACCTACGACCAGAACGTCAAATGCACGCTGGAGAACCAGAAGAAGATCACCATCAGCGGAGACGGCACCGTGGACAAGGTCTCCACCTATTCCACCGCCCTCACCGTGACGGTGACGCTCCCCTCCTATGAGACGTCCTACACCGTCAGCGTGCCCGCAGGCTGCGTGGAAGGCTACAAGAACCCCCAGGATGCAGCCGCCGCGGCGAGCACCTCTTTCACCACCGGAGCGAAGCCGGACGAGCCCGACCCGGACGTACCCGTAGTCCCGGAAGACGACGGAAGCACCGCCTGGCAGATGGCCAGGAAACTCGGCCTGGGATTCAATCTCGGCAACCAGATGGACGCCTACAGCAACGACGTCGCCGGCGAGACCGTATGGGGCAATCCCGTCTGCACCCAGCAGGCATTCGACAAGCTCAAGTCCTACGGATTCAGCAGCGTACGCATCCCCATCACCTGGCTCGGCCACATCGGAGATGCGCCCGCCTACACCCTTGACGCGAAATGGCTCGACAGGGTCGCCGAGATCGTCGGCTATGCCGAGAAGGCAGGCCTCAACTGCATCATCAACACCCACCACGACGAGTGCAACAACGACGGCCACTGGCTGGACGTAAAGGGAGCTGCGGCGAACGCGACGGTCAAGCAGCAGATCACCGCCGAACTCAAGGCCATCTGGACCCAGATAGCGGACAGGTTCAAGGACAAGGGGGACTTCCTCATCTACGAGCCTTTCAACGAACTCCAGGACGGAGGATGGGGATGGAGCGCGGCCTTCGTGGCCGACCCCACCGCCCAGACCGACGTCATCAATGAATGGAACCAGGCCTTCGTGGATGCGGTCAGGGCCACCGGAGGCGCAAACGCCACCCGCTGGCTCGGCGTGGCCGGATATGCCGCAAACTCCACCTTCACCCAGAAGTACATCGAACTGCCCAAGGACAGCGCCGAAGGCCGCCTGATGGTGGGATTCCACTGCTACGACCCGTACAACTACTGCCTCGCCAAGGGCAACACCCAGTGGGGCCACACCCGCACCGTGGACAAGACCGTGAAGGAACTGGACGAGAGCGCCCTCATAAGCCTGCTCGAGCCCTACTACACCAAATTCATATCCAAGGGCATACCCGTCTACATAGGGGAATTCGGCTGCGTGAACCGCAGCAACGCCAAGGAACAGCAGTTCCAGAAGTATTACCTCGAATATTTCGCCAAGGCCGCCGCGACCTACGGGATGTCCGCGTTCATCTGGGACAACGGCTGCGTGAACACCACCGGCGAGAATTTCGGATACGTCAACCACGGCACCGGAGCGTACATAGGCCAGGGCGCCACGCTCGTGCCCGCGATGGTGAAAGCAATGACAGACCAAAACTATACACGCTCGTGCCCGCGATGGTGAAAGCAATGACAGACCAAAACTATACACTTGAAAACGTTTATGACAATGCGCCTAAGTAGTATTCTGATGACTGCAGCGGCAGTCCTGCTCGCAGCCGGCTGCAAGCCCGCTGCGGAGACCGCGGAAAACGAGACCCTAGTCAAACTCCGGAAAGCCGTTGATGCCGGCAAGTATATGTACGCCCATCAGGACGACCTGTGCTACGGCCATGACGGCTGGTACCAGGTCGAAGGCGGCTCCGACGTCAAGTACGTCTGCGGATTCGACCTCGGGGACATCGAGCACGCCGACAGCCTGCACAACATCGACGGCGTCAGCTTCGACTTCATGAGGAAAGCAGCGGAGGCCCACGTGGCACGCGGCGGCCTCGTGACCTTCTCCTGGCATCCGGACAACCTCTTCACCGGCGGAGACGCCTGGGACATCAGCAGCGACAGCGTAGTGGTGAGCATACTTCCCGGCGGGAAGCACCACGAGGAATTCATGGGCTGGCTGAAAAGGGCCGCGGACTTCCTCGAATCCATAAAGGATCCGCAGGGCAATCCCATCAAGGCCATCTACCGCCCCTGGCACGAGCATATGGCACGCTGGTTCTGGTGGGGAGCGCCCCACTGCACCAAGGAGCAGTACATCGCCCTCTGGAAACTCAATTATGACTATTTCGTGAAGGAAAGGGGCCTCACCAATCTGGTATGGGCATTCTCCCCCAACGGCGACGTGGACAAGGAAGGCTACATGGAGCGCTATCCCGGCGACGACATGGTGGACATCCTCGGCCTGGACGCCTACCAGAAGGACGGGATGGAAGTGGCTGCAGTCCAGGCCCTGCTCAAGGACCGCCTGGCCTATATGAAGGAACTCGCCGCGGAGCACGGCAAGATAACGGCCCTTACCGAGACGGGATACGAGTCCATTCCCGATCCGCAGTGGTGGACGGGCACGCTCGCCCCGGCGCTCGAAGGCAGCGGCATCAGCTACGTCCTCACCTGGCGCAACGCCTATGACCGCCCGATGCATTTCTACGGGCCGTGGAAAGGCGCGGCCTGCGAAGAGGACTTCGTGAAGTTCCACGACCTTGAGAGCACCCTTTTCCTCAAGGACATCGTCGAATAAAAGGGAGACCAAACACTTTTGAAAATGGATTTCAAGGAAAGACTGGCCTGGCTCGAAAGGGAGCACGAGGCGTTGATTACCAGGAAGAACGAGCCCGTCTACGTGAACGGCGTCTACGAAAGGTACAAGTATCCCATCCTCACGGGAGAGCACGCTCCCCTGTTCTGGCGCTACGACCTGGACGAGAAGACGAATCCCTTCCTGGAGGAAAGGTTCGGCATCCACGCAACGTTCAACAGCGGCGCGATCAAGTGGGGCGACAAGTACGTGCTGGTGGTGAGGGTGGAAGCCGCCGACAGGAAATCCTTTTTCGCCGTGGCCGAGAGCCCGGACGGAGTGGACAACTTCCGTTTTTGGGACCGCCCGATAACGATGCCGGAATACGGCGAGCCCGCCACCAACATCTATGACATGCGGCTCACCGCCCACGAGGACGGCTGGATCTACGGCCTGTTCTGCGTGGAGCGCAAAGACCACGACAATGAGGCGGACCTCTCCGCCGCGACCGCCTGCTGCGGCATTGCCCGCACGAAGGACCTCGTGAACTGGGAAAGGCTTCCCGACCTCAAATCCCGCTCGCAGCAGCGCAACGTCTGCCTGCACCCCGAATTCGTGGACGGGAAATACGCCCTCTACACCAGGCCGCAGGACGGCTTCATCGATGCCGGAAGCGGCGGCGGCATTGGCTGGGCCCTCATCGACGACATCACCGCCGCAGAGGTGAAGGAAGAGAAGATCATCAACCTGCGCCACTACCACACCATCACGGAAGTGAAGAACGGAGAAGGCCCCCACCCGATCAAGACGGACAAAGGCTGGCTGCATCTCGCCCACGGCGTACGCGGCTGCGCGAGCGGACTCCGCTATGTCCTCTATATGTATATGACCGCCCTGGACGACCCGACCCGCGTCATCGCGCAGCCGGCCGGCTTCTTCATCGCCCCCGACGGCGGGGAATTCATAGGCGACGTGATGAACGTGACCTTCGCCAACGGATGGATAGCCGATCCGGACGGCAAGGTGTTCATCTATTACGCCTCCTCGGACACCAGGATGCACGTGGCCACGTCCACGGTAGACAGGCTGGTGGACTACTGCCTGAACACTGAGCCCGACGGCCTGCGCACCGGACTCACCGTGGAAAGGCTCAACAGACTCATAGACAAGAACCTGAACCGCAAATAGCCATGGCCAAGTTTTCAGAAAAGCTGGGATATGCCCTGGGCGATGCTGCCGCCGGCGGCATCACCTGGAAAGTGATGTCCATCGCGTTCCCTCTGTTCTTCACCAACATCTTCGGGCTCACGGTGGCTGACACCGCGACGCTGATGCTGGTGGCACGCCTCTTCGACGTGGTCACCGACCCCCTGATGGGAGCGCTGGCGGACCGCACCCAGTCCCGCTGGGGCACCTACCGGCCGTGGCTCATCTTCGGCGCCATCCCCCTCGGGGTAGTGTTCGCACTGCTGCTGCACACCCCCGAACTGGGCCCCGTGGGCAAGCGCATCTACGCCTATTCGCTCTACCTGCTGATGATGGCCGTATATACCGCGGTGAACGTGCCTTACGGTTCGCTGCTCGGAGTGATGACGGCCGATGACAACGAGAAGAACCAGTTCTCGTCCTACCGCATGGTGGGCGCCTACGCGATGGGATTCATCACCCTGCTCTCATTCCCCTACCTGCAGAAGATGGTGGGCGGAAGCGCGGCGCACCAGTATTCCGTGCTGGGAGTGATCCTGGGCGCACTGGCGGCCCTGGGCACGCTGGCCTGCGGACTGCTCACGAAAGAGCGGCTCAAGCCCGTCCGCGCCGAGAAATTCAGCTTCAAGCCCTTCGCGGACCTCTTCCGGAACAAGCCGTGGATCTACCTCACGCTCATCGGCATCTGCACCAATTTCTTCAACGGATTCCGCTATGCAGTTGCCGGATACCTGCTGGAATACTGCCTGCACGGCGACGTCACCATCTCAGGCCTCATCATCAACTACACGGTCTTCATGACCTTCGGCGAGGTCACCTGCATGATATTCGGCGGCCTCTCGCCCGCGTTCACCAAGTGGGCGGGCTCCAAGAAGCGGGCCTTCCGCATCGCCGCGCTCATCTGCGCCGCCACCTCCGTCGGCTTCTTCTTCATCCCGATGGATCCGAAATACATCTGGCTGATGATCGCGATGGTCATTCTCACTTCCGTGGGCATCGGCCTGTATTCCCCGCTGCTCTGGTCGATGTACGCCGACGTGGCCGACTACGCCACCGAGAAAAACGGCACCTCCTCCACCGGCCTCATCTTCTCCTCCGGGACCATGTCCCAGAAGTTCGGTTCCGCCATCTCCGGCGCCCTGGTGGCCCTGCTGCTCGGTGTCGCCGGCTTCGTGTCCGGCACCGATCCGGCAACGGGACAGACCGTGGTCACCATCACCAACGAAGCGTCGGTATGCCAGATGATCTGGAACCTCTTCTCCATCTTCCCGGCCATCATCGCGCTTATCATAGTCCTCCTGCTTCACCTGTACCCCATCAAGAAATAAACGATGAAAAAGGCTCTCCTGGCGCTCTGTGCCATAATCCTGGCCGCCTGCTCGACCCCTCCGGCACCCACCGTCAAGGCCCTCCGCGTGGAAGGCACCTCCCTCGTGGACGAAGACGGCACGCCCGTGGTATTCCGTGGCATCAGCTTCGGCTGGCACAACATCTGGCCGCGATTCTACAATGCCGATGCAGTTAAGACGCTCTCGGACGGGTGGGGCTGCAAGATCTTCAGGGTGGCTATAGGCGCGGACGACATCGCCAAGGCCGACAACCCGGACTGCCACGGAGGCTATATGGGAGAGCCGGAATTCGCCCTCCGCTGCGCATACGACGTGATAGACGCCGCCATCGCGAACGGCTGCTACGTCATCGTGGACTGGCATTCCCACGTAATCCATACAGAGGAGGCGAAGGCATTCTTCAGCGCAGTTGCGACGAAGTACAAGGGCGTGCCCAACGTCATCTACGAACTCTTCAACGAGCCCGTATGCTTCTCCTTCGAGAACGGCAGCGAGGACAGATACGCCGACCTGGGCAACCCGGAGGCCATGGCCGCTTACTGGAAGGCGCTCAAGGCATACGCGCAGGAACTCATAGCCACCATCACCGCCATCGACGACAGCGAGCCGCTCATACTGATGGGCTGCCCCGCCTGGGACCAGAGGATAGACCTCCCCGCCGCCGATCCGGTGGAAGGCTATGCGAACCTGATGTACACGATGCACTTCTACGCGGCGACGCACGGAGCGTGGCTGCGTGACGCCACCGATGCAGCCATCGCCGCAGGCATCCCCGTATTCATCTCGGAATGCGCCGGATGCGAAGCCAGCGGAGACGGATACCTGGACTTGGAGGCCTGGAAGGCCTACAGCGACTGGGCGACGGAAAAAGGCATAAGCATGCTTACCTGGTCCGTCTCCGACAAGCAGGAAACCTGCTCGATGCTCACCCCCGCCGCAAGCTCCGGAGGTCCGTGGGCGGAGGACGTCATCAAAGATTGGGGCAAGGTCGTAAAGGCCTGGCTGACAGAAAAATAGACAGAAAATGGAATACGGATTCTACGACGACGCGGCACGGGAATACGTGATTACGGACCCTCGGACGCCGTGGCCCTGGATAAACTATCTGGGCAGCGAGAGCTTCTTCTCGCTCATCTCCCAGACCGCCGGAGGCTACAGCTTCTGCCGCGACGCGAAATTCAGGCGGATCACCCGCTACCGCTACAACGGCGTCCCGATGGATGCCGGCGGAAGGTATTTCTATATCAATGACGGAGGCAGCGTCTGGTCGCCTTCGTGGAAACCCTGCAAGACTCCCCTGGATGCATACGAATGCCGCCACGGAATGGGCTACACCCGCATCACGGGCGCGAAGGACGGCCTACGCGCAAGCGTGCTCTTCTTCGTACCCCCCGGGCAGTGGTGCGAGATCCAGAAAATGACCCTGACCAACGAATCCGGAAGTACCAGGAAGTTCAAGCTTTTCTCATTCGAGGAATGGTGCCTCTGGAACGCTTCCACGGACATGGAGAACTTCCAGCGCAACTTCTCCACCGGAGAGGTGGAGGTGGAGGGCTCCACGATCTACCATAAGACCGAATACAAGGAGAGGCGCAACCACTATGCCTTCTACACGGTGAACGCCCCCATAGACGGCTTCGACACGGACAGGGAGGCTTTCCTGGGCCTGTACAACGGCTTCGACGGGCCCCGCCGCGTGCTCGAAGGCAAGAGCGGCGGCAGCATCGCCCACGGCTGGAGCCCCATTGCGTCGCATTGCCTGGAGATAAGCCTGGAGCCCGGCGAAAGCAGGGACCTGGTGTTCCTGCTCGGCTACGTGGAGAATCCGCAGGAAGAGAAATTCAATGCCGACGGCAGCATCAACAAGGCACGAGCGCACGCCCTGATGAACCTTTTCGATACGACGGAGAAGGTGGACGCGGCATTCGCGGCGCTCGGAAGATACTGGAACGACCTGCTCGGCCGCTTCCGCCTCAGCAGCGGTGACGCCCGGCTGGACAGGATGGTCAACATATGGAACCAGTACCAGTGCATGGTCACTTTCAACATGTCCCGCAGCGCATCGTTCTTCGAGAGCGGGATAGGCCGCGGAATGGGATTCAGGGACTCCAACCAGGACCTCGTGGGCTTCGTGCACCAGATCCCGGAGCGCGCCCGCGAAAGGATAATCGACATAGCATCGACGCAGTTCCCCGACGGAGGGTGCTACCACCAGTACCAGCCGCTCACCAAGCGCGGCAACCACGACATAGGCGGCGGATTCAACGACGACCCGCTCTGGCTCATCTTCGGCACCGTCGCATACGTCAAGGAGACCGGCGACTTCGGCATACTCGACGAACCTGTCCCCTTCGACAACCGTCCCGGGTCCGAAGTCAGCCTGCTGGAGCACCTCAGGGTATCGTTCAACCACGTCCTGGACAACCTGGGGCCGCACGGACTCCCGCTCATAGGCCGCGCCGACTGGAACGACTGCCTCAACCTCAACTGCTTCTCCAACGACCCGGACGAGTC
>CADAFW010000102.1 GCA_902787295.1 uncultured Bacteroidia bacterium | reverse complement strand
CTTCCAGGTCATGTCGAAGTTGAGACCGAAGACGATCTGGGGCACTGCGGTGTACTGCATGCGGTAGCGGTCCAGGTTGGTGATCTTGCCGTCGCCGTCGAGGTCCTCGAACCAGAAGTCGCCCTTGGTGGCGCCGCTCATCTGGTAGTGGTTCTTGAGGTCGTCGTCAGTCTTGTTGATACCGCCTACCTTGTAGTAGAGCTGGGAGCCCATCGGCATGCCCTCGAGCTTCATGTAGTCGTGTCCTTCGGGTGTTCTTGGCATACATGAAGTTGCCCGCCACGTGATAGTGGAGGTCGCCGCCGGCGAGGGAATTCTCGTGGTTGACCTGGAACTCGACGCCCTTGTTGTTCACGATACCGATGTTCTCGTCGGGAAGGTTGTTCGTGAGACCCGTGTAGTACGGGATGGAGGCGTTGCGAGTGCAGAGGATGTTGGAACGGTTGGTGTAGAAGCCTTCGAGTTCCCATCCGAAGAGGCCGTTGAGGATGTTGCCGTCGATACCGACGTTCCAGGTGCGGGCGACTTCCCAGGTGACATTGGGGTTGGGGATGGTGCCCGGGATGATGAAGTTGACCTCCTTGCCGTCGAACATCGTCTTGTAGGAGTAGCCCGAGGTGTAGCCGTAGGTGGTCATGTACTGGAACGGATCGATCTGGTCGTTACCCTGCTCGCCGTAGGATGCGCGGAGCTTGAGGTTGGTCAGCCAGGGGAGGTTGTCCTTCATGAAAGGCTCCTCGGAGATACGCCAGCCGACGGACACGCCCGGGAAGATACCCCAGCGCTTGTCGGCGGGGAAGTTCTCGGAACCGTCGAAACGGATGAGGGCCTGGAAGAGGTACTTGCTCTTGTAGTCGTATCCGATACGTCCGAAGAACGAACGGCGGGCGGTCTCACGGGCGTAACCGTTGATGGCGTACCAGCTCTTGTCCGCGGTGCCGGCGAAGAACTCGTCGAGGATGTCGGATGCGAAGCTGTTGATGCCGGCGGTGAAGTAGTCAAGCCTGTAGGCCGTCTGCTCGAAGCCGGCGAGCGCCGTCACGTGATGGCCGGAGAAGTCGCGGTCGTAGTTGATGTTGGCGTTGATGTTGGTGTTGGTGGTATGGGTCTGGTACTCGTGGAGCACCGGAGTGGGCCAGTAGGAGTTGGAACGCTCCTCGAAGAGTTCGGTGATCTCGTCGTAGGAGAAGTAGTTCCAGTTCTGCTGCCAGTTCTTCTTGAACCTGCTCACCACGTCATATGCGAGGTGGGCGTTCACCGAAAGGCCCTTGGTTAGGAAACCGAGGTCCCAGTTGGCGGTGAAGGTCGTGTTGATGGTGTTGATGGTGGTGCGGTCGTAACCGGTCAGGTCCTGCACGAGCACGGCGGGGTTGGTGCCGCCGCGGAGGAGCCTGCCCTCATAGCCCTGCTTGGCGCCTGCTCCCTCGGGGAAGTAAGCCGCACCGGTAGGCCTCATCCTCTGCGCGATGTAGAAGATACCGTAGTTGTCGGACGGGAAGGCCGAGTAGTTCTTGTGCTGCTGGCGGGCGCTGATGTCCACGCCGAGCTTGAGGCTCTTGGTGACCTGGATGTCCAGGTTGGAGCGGAGGTTGAACTGGTTGTAGTTGGTTGCGCTCTTGTAGTAGATACCGTCCTGGTACTGGCCGTTCAGCTGGACGAAGTATGCCACCCTCTCGGAGCCGCCGTTGATGCTGACGCCGTACTTGTGCTGGGCGGACATGGGCTTGATGATCTCCTTGAACCAGTCGGTGTTCGGGTAGGAGATGGGGTCGTCCTGGTCGATGTAGTGCTGGATCTGCGCATCGTTGTAGACCGGAGCGGCGCCCGTGATGGCCAGGCTGTTGTTGTAGGCCGTCGTGTAAAGGACGGCGTCCGCCAGCTTGACGAGACGGGTCGGGCTCTGGAGACCGAGGTCGTAGTTGAAGGTCACGGTCGGTGCCTCGTTGTATTTGCCTCGCTTGGTGGTCACGAGGATGACGCCGTTCGCGGAACGGGCACCGTAGATGGCCGCGGATGCATCCTTCAGGACGGTCACGCTCTCGATTTCGTCACCGGTCAGGCGGGAGAAGTCGTCACCTCGGCCGGGGATGCCGTCGATGATGATGAGCGGGCTGTTGTCGCCGAGGGTGGAGCGGCCGCGGATGTACATCACGGCATCGTCCTTGCCCGGCTCACCGGAGCGGTTGTTCACGATCACGCCGGAAAGTCGGCCTGCAAGACCCTGGGAAAGGTTGACCGAAGAGTTCTTCACGAGGGCGGTACCCGTCGTGGTGGCCACGGAGCCGGTGAGAGTTAGCTTGCGCTGGCTGCCGTAACCCACGACGACCGTCTCCTCGAGGAGCTCCGCGTCGGATTCCAGGGTGATGTCGACCACGGAACGGGTTCCGGAGTTGACTTCCACCTCCTTGTATCCGATGGAGCGTGCGGTGAGGACGGCTCCATTGGCTACGCCGGGGATGGAATAGTTGCCGTCGAGGTCCGTGACGGTACCCTGGGAGGTACCCTTCACAAAGACACCGGCGCCCATGATGGGCTCTCCGTTGGTGTCCTTGACCACACCCTTGACCGTTCTTGTCTGGGCGAAAGAAGTCGCCGAGGCAATCAGGACGGTCAGAACCAGAAGTGACAGTTTTTTCAAGACATTCATGGGAAACATACTTAGTGTACAACAAATAAAGCGAAATAATTTCGTTTTCGCAACCCCTTTTCAAAACTTTGTTTCGTTTTATGTTTCGTTTTGTGTTTCATTTTGTTTTGAAACGAAACTTTTTTTATATTTGCAAAACCACTCCAACACCGAAACTAAGCACAAACCGCCATGGTCGGAATCAACGATCGCAGGAAATACATCCTGGACAGCATGGTCCGCAAGGGCTATCTCAAGGTAGCAGAACTCTCTGAAACTCTGGGAGTTACGCAGACAACCATACGCAAGGACCTGACTTACCTGGAGAAGAAGGGACTGCTCTACCGGGCCTACGGAAGCGCCCTTCCGACTGCACCGCAGGTGCAGGACATCGCCCTCGACAACAAAAAGCTGATAAATTACGATGAGAAGCAGCGGATAGGCGCCGCTGCGGCCTCGATGCTGGAGGAAAACGACTCCGTCATCATCTCTTCGGGCTCCACCGCAGCCGTCTTCGTGGACTCCATCAAGGTCAAGGGCCGCCTCAACGTGGTGAGCACCGCCGTGAACGTCTCGCAGAAGCTCAGCGAGACCAAGGGCGTCAGCGTGATGCAGGTGGGCGGGATGATCTACAGCAACACCCTCTCCGTCACCGGCGAGGACGCCATCAAGACCCTGTCCAACGTCTATTGCCACAAGATGTTCTTCGGCGCGGACGGCTTCGACCCGGAATACGGGATGACCTGCGGCAGCATGGAGGAGGCGGAGATCACCCGCCAGATGATGAAGTCCTCCAGGCAGTGCATAATGCTCTGCGACTCGTCCAAAATGGGGAAAAAGGGCTTCGCACGCATCTCCGGGATGGAGGAGGTGGACGTCCTGATCACGGACAGCGGCCTGCCGGAGAAAACCAGGGAGGACCTCGAAGCGCTGGGCGTCAAGGTCCTCCTCGTATAGCGTTCCGCTCCCCTATCGGAGCATGTCCTCGAGCGTGACCGAGCCCGAGGTCTTTTCGTCACGGTATTTCACGATCACGGGGCAGTACAGATGCACCCCGGCCTTCGCGCCCTCGCCCCTGGTGACGGGCTTGGAGCCGCTCACGACCACGGCCCCGCGGGGCACCACGATGCGTCCGTCCGCATTGCGCGGCACGAATTCGCCGGTGGTGGAATCGAAGATGGCGGTGCCTGCGGTGATGATGACGCCGGAAGCGATCACGGCGCCTTCCTGCACTATCGTACCTTCATAGATGCCGCAGTTGCCCCCGATGAACGCGCCGTCCTCGATGATGGTGGGCAGCGCTCCGGCGGGCTCGAGCACCCCTCCGATCTGGGTGGATGCGGAGATGTGGATATGCCTGCCGACCTGCGCGCAGGAGCCCACGGTCACGTGGCTGTCCACCATCGTCCCTTCGCCCACGTATGCGCCCACGTTGATGTATGCCGGCGGCATCACGATGGAGCCGGGGGCAAGGTAGGCGCCGCGGCGTATGCTGGTGCCGCCCGGAACGATGCGCACGCCGTCTCCGAGGGAGAAGTTGCGCACGGGATAGGTGGATTTGTCGTAATAGGGGAACTGTCCCTGGGACATGTCCGTCATCGCGCCGAGCCTGAAGCCGGCGAGGATGACCTCCTTGACCCACTTGTTCACCTTCCACTGGCCGTCCACCTTTTCGGCGACGCGGATTTCACCTGCCTCGAGGGCGTCGATGACTTCGTTGAAGCGCTGGAGCGTTATTTCTTCCATAGTTCCGAGAGTACTTTCTTCATCAGTTCCACGGTTGCCTCCGTGGCGGGGGAAAGCGGCAGGCGGACGGCTGCGGACATGAGTCCCAGCTGCGCTAGGGCCGCTTTTGCCGGTATGGGGTTGGACTCCGCGAAGCAGGCCTTGAAGAGCGGGAACAGGCGGTGGTGCAGCTCGCGCGCCGTCCTGTAGTCCTCAGCCGCGAGGGCGTGGACCATCTCCGCAACCTCCGCCGGAGCGACGTTGGATGCGACCGACACGACTCCGTGGGCACCGGTGGCCATGAAGGCGAGGGTCATGTCGTCGTCTCCGCTGAGCACGGCGAAACCCTCGGGCGCACGGCGAATGATCTCGCTCACCTGCGAATAGTTGCCGGAGGCCTCCTTGATGCCGATTATGTTGCTGCATTCGCGTGCGAGGCGTATGCAGGTGTCCGCGCTCATATTGGCCCCGGTGCGGCCGGGAACGTTGTAGATCACCACCGGGCGGGCCGTAGCCGCAGCCACGGCGCGGAAATACTCATACTGCCCTTCCTGGGTGGGCTTGTTGTAGAAGGGGACCACCACGAGCCAGGCGTCGGGCTCGAAGCCGTCCAGCAGCTCGATGTTCTCCAGGGTGGGCTCGAATGCGTTGGAACCGCAGCCCACGAGCAGCGGAAGGCCGGCGCAGTGGGCCCGGGCGACCTTCATCATCTCCACCTTCTCGGAGGCGGAAAGCGTGGGGGTCTCCCCGGTGGTCACGAGCGGACAGAGGAAATCGACCCCCGCCGCCACCTGGCGGTCGATGAGGGCGGCGTATGCTTCGTAATCGACGTCGCCGTCGGACGTAAAGGGCGTCACCAGTGCGGTGCCGCAGCCTTTGAGCAGAAGATCTGTCATAGTATGAGGTCTTTGAATTCGTGGACTCCGGTAATCTTGTCGGCCATCACGGCGGCCACCACGGCCCCTTCGGCAAGTCCCTGGCGGGAGAACGCCTCGTGGGTGAAGGTCAGCTTGTCCACCTCGGAGCGGAACTCGGCGGTGTGGATGCCGGGGACCTCCCCTATGCGCTGCGAACCTATCTCGGGGGTCACTCCGAGGGTACCGGAGATGATGTCGGCGATGCTCTTGGCGGTGCCGCTGGGCGCGTCCAGCTTGTGGATATGGTGGATTTCCTCCACGTGCGGGGTGTAGCCTCCGGCCTCGGAGAGCACCTCGCAGGCGCGCTGCACGGCCGCGAAGAAGGCGTTCACGCCTATGGAGAAATTGGACGCCCAGACGAGGGTGGTTCCCTGCCTGCGGAATTCGTCCAACACCTCTTCCTTGATGTCGTACCAGCCGGTGGTGCCTATGACGGCGGCCTTGAACCTGGCCGCTATGGTCTTGTAGTTGGCGCGGATGGCGTCGGGCGTGGTGAAGTCTATGCACACGCACTCGCGGGCGAGTTCCGCGCTCACGCTGCAGATGTCCTCCGAGGCACAGGCGAGTTCTATCCCGCGGCGCTCCAGGACCTGTTCGACCATATGGCCCATACGGCCGTATCCGCTAATTACAACTTTCATAAATCCTGATATAATTGTCCACCGCCTTGTCCAGGTCGGCGATGAGCACGTGTTCGTCGTCGCGGTGGGCGACCTTGATGGATCCGGGTCCGCAGATTATCTTGCGGGCGAAGCCGGTGAGGTGCGGGGCGTCGCTCCCGAATGCCGCCGGACGGCCCTTGAAGCCTTCCGGGACGTGGTAGGCCGCGGGTGCGTCGCCACCGCGCGGAGTGACTTCCAGGCCTTCGTGGCGGTACTCCGTCATCCACTTCACGACCTTATCGTCGCTTGCAAATGTCGTGCGGAAATAGATGCGGCAGGTGAGTTCCGGACTGAGTATGTTCTGGGGATTGTCGCTGCGCAGCAGGCCCACGTTGTAAGTAGTGTCGCCGAGCAGGGG
>CADAFW010000101.1 GCA_902787295.1 uncultured Bacteroidia bacterium | reverse complement strand
GGGGAGTGCACGCACCTGCCTGACCCAGCCGCCGCAGCTGAGGAGTCCGCCTCCGAAGGCTGCGTCCTGGTCGTCCGGATGGTTGTCGAACAGGATCAGCACAAAGGGTTCGCCTATCCTCTCGGCCCAGAACAGGGACAGGTAGTGATAGTCTCCGGTCCCTATCCAGTGCACGGAGCGGAGCGGCAGAGCGCTTATGGCCTGCCGTATCTGCGACGCGCTTTCTTCCGAGCAATAGCGGCAGGTCCCTTCCAGATTGGAGAATACGCTGTCCGTCAGTTGATGTTCTGTGTTTTCCAAACCTTTGTCTTTGTGCAGCTTACGATTTCACTGAGCCCTCCTGACGAAAGCCTGAACTCGCCTTTTTCGAGGGTCCACCTGCCGTCCGCTCCGACGAATGCGAGGTCGTTGGCGGGAAGGCTGAACTCGACCGTGGCCTCCTTGCCGGGCGCGAGTTCGACCTTCTTGAAGGCGCGGACCCGCCTGACATCCGGGATTACGGATGCCACCAGGTCGCTGCTGTAGAGTATGACCGCTTCCTTGCCGGCCACCTTGCCGGTGTTCTTCACCTTCAGGCTGACGTTGATTACGTCGCCGGCCTTGAACCGGGCGTTCTTCACCTTGAAGTCGCTGTACTCGAAGCTTGTATAGCCCAGACCCGCGCCGAACGGCCACTGGACGTCCATGGTCGCGTCATAGTTGTACATCCCCTCCATCGTCTCGCGGTGCTCGCTGACCTTGTAGTCGTAGGTGTGCAGGGAGTTGACGTACTTGGGATAGGTGAACGGGAGCCTGCCGCTGAAATTCGCGTCTCCGCAAAGAAGTTCGGCAAGGGCGTCCCCTCCGTAGTTGCCGGGGAGCATTATGTCCACCACCGCGGCTGCAAGCGGCTCGATCTCGCGTACGATGCGCGGACGGCCCTCGCTCAGGATGAGCACGATGGGCTTTCCGGTGGTCGCCAGGGCCTTCACGAGCGCGGTCTGGTTGGCCGACAGGCTGAGGTCGTCGATGTTGCCCGGGGTCTCGCAATAAGAGTTCTCCCCGATGCAGGCGACTATCACGTCCACCCCGCGGGCGGCTGCAACGGCGCCCTGGATGTCCACGGCCTTGTCCGCCTGCCAGTCGCTGCCGGAGTTGTCGTAGCTCACGCCTTCCACGAGCCTGACGTCCGCGAATCTGGCCTTGAGGGCTTCGTAGATGGTGTTGAACTGCTCCGTGTATTGTTCGGTGCCGCTGCCCTGCCAGCTGTATGACCAGCCTCCGTTGAGGCAGCGCATCGAGTTGGCGTTGGGGCCGGTGAGGAGTATCCTGGTGCCTTTGGAAAGAGGCAGGAGGCCGCCGGTGTTCTTCAGCAGCACCTCGGATTCGATGGCTGCGTCGAGGGCGCTCCGCACCGCTTCCGCGCTGCCGAGTTCATATGACGACGTGTCCCATACGGGGTCGTCGAAGAGTCCGAGGCGGTATTTCAGCCGCAGGACCCTCCTGACGGCGTCGTCCAGTCGTTTCCTGCTGATCTTGCCTTCCTCCACCAGGGCGACGATGTCGTCCGCCACGGCAGGGTCGTACGGGTCCATGATCATGTCTATGCCCGCGTTGATGCCGATGCGTACGGCATCCTTCCTGTCGGTGGCGACGTGGTCGCGCTCATAGAGGTTGTTGATGTCGGCCCAGTCGGTCACTATCATTCCGTCCCAGTTCAGGCCCTCCTTGAGCCAGCCGGTGAGGAGTTTCGTGTTGGCGTGCGTAGGAATGCCGTTGATGGCTGCGGAGTTGACCATCACCGTGAGCGCGCCGGCCTCGATGCAGGCCTTGAACGGCGCGAAGTATTTCTCGCGGAGGTCCTGCTCCGTCACGTACGCCGGGGTGCGGTCCTTGCCGCTGGCGGGATTGCCGTATGCGAGGTAGTGCTTGAGCGATACCGCGCAGTGGTCCAGACCGATGTGGTTGGGGTCGGAGCCCTGGATGGCCCTGGTCTCCGCCGCCGCCATCACGCTCTGCACGTACGGGTCCTCGCCGAAGCTTTCCCAGTGCCGCGGCCAGAGCGCCGTGCGGCCGAGGTCCATCACGGGGGAGAACACCCAGGGGACGAGGCCGGCTCGGGTCTCATAGCCTATCGCCTTGCCCATGGCCGCCGCGTGGGCCGGGTCGAACGTAGCCGCCAGGTTGATTTCCTGCGGGAAGAAAGTGCCTTCCTTATAATATGTCGCGCCGTGGATCATGTCCAGGCCGTAAACGTCGGGAATGCCGGTGGCTTCCATCGACTTGTCCTGTATGGCGCGGACTATCTCCTCCATCTTGGCCCTGGTCGGGGCGGCCTTGCACACGTTCAGGATGGAGCCTACCTTGTATTCGCCGATCACCCTGTCGAGCTGTTCCGGCTTGACGTCCTGGCCGTATTCGGTAAGCACGTCGAGGGTGATCTGCACGAGCTGCCCGGCCTTCTCACGTATGTCCATCCGGTCCAACGTCCTTTCGACGGCGGCCTCTATCGCTTTGTCGGCGGCGATGGCCGGTTTGCTGTTCGCTCCGTCGTTTTTGCAGGAAAAGACGAGGAACAGGCTGGCAAAAGTGATAAAAGCCTTGCAGAAATGGGTATTTTTCATTGTTTTCGCGTGTTTTTGATGCCTAAAATTAGGAATATTTCCCGAATAATAATTATATTTGCTAAGTTTATACCCCATTATTCTGCCGAGTATGACCGTTGAAGGAACGTTCCCGCTTGACCCCCAGAAGGTCTATTATTCCATGGACGAGCTGACGCTCGACACGGACGAGGGTCCCCAGACTCTCAGGGTAGGGGCGTGGCTCAACGTGGATCCCGTCCGCATCCACAAGCTCATAATGAAGGATAAGACCCTTCAGGTGGACACCATCGAGGTGCTGAATCCGCTCGTCAGCAAGCTCCGCAGGGCGGATCCGGATTACTACAAGCGCTTCATGGGCCTCCGTCTCGTCATAGACTATCCCGGCTACAGCACCGGCATCACCGCCAGGATACCCTTCGAGAACGATCCCGTCGGATTCTACAAATGGTGGCGCAAGGGCCGTCACGAGGACAAGGTCTATCTGTCCAAGGGCTATCAAATCATGCTTTTCCAGAAGGTCAGCATAATGGAGCCGAAGATGCTTCTGAAGAAAGATCTCGAATTACTGAAATAACACGAAATGGATAATCAATTGAAACTGACTTGTCTTCACGACCTCCACCTGGAGCTCGGCGCGAAGATGAGCCCCTTTGCGGGTTTTGACATGCCGATACAGTATAGCGGCATCATCGACGAACACAATGCGGTACGCAACGAAGTCGGCATGTTCGACGTTTCCCATATGGGCGAGATATTCATCAGCGGAGAGGATGCGGAGACCTTCGTGAACCACATCTTCACCAATGACGTCCGCGGTCTCGAGGAGGGGAAGATCCTCTACGGAATGCTTCTCTATCCCGACGGCGGCGTAGTGGACGACCTGCTCGTCTATAAGGAATTCACCCCTGATTCGTTCCTCCTCGTGGTCAACGCGGCCAACATAGAGAAGGACTATGACTGGATCCTCAAGAATGCCGAAGGCTACAAGGTGAAGGTCGAGAACGCTTCCGACAGCTTCGGCCAGATCGCCGTGCAGGGACCCATGTCCGAGCAGGCGGTGGTGGACCTCCTTGACATAGAGGAGATCCGCGACCTCGGTTTCTATTCTTTCCTCGATGCCGAGGATGAGGACGGCAACCGCGTGATCGTGAGCCGCACCGGCTACACCGGCGAGGACGGATTCGAAATCTACGCCAAGCCCGAGATCATACGCGACATGTGGAAATGGCTGCTGGAGAGCGGCGTGAAGCCTTGCGGCCTCGGCTGCCGCGACACCCTCCGCTTCGAGGCGGGCCTTCCGCTCTACGGAGACGAACTCAGCGCCGACATCAGCCCCGTCATGGCCGGCCTCAGCATGTTCTGCAAGCTCGACAAGCCCGAATTCATCGGCAAGGACGCGCTCGTGAAGCAGAAGGCCGAAGGCCCCGCCAGGAAGGTCGTGGGAATAGAACTGAAGGACAACGCCATCCCTCGCGCGGGCTATCCCGTGGAACTCGAGGACGGCACCCAGGTGGGCGTGGTGACCACGGGCTACCACTCCATCTCGCTGGACAAGAGCCTTTGCTTCGCCCTCGTGGATGCGAAGTACGCCGCTCTCGACACCCCTCTGTGGATCCATATCCGCAAGCACGTGTTCCCCGGCATCGTGGTGAAGAAGAGATTCTATCAGACTAACTACAAGAAATAATACGCAAAATGAGCAAAATCGCAGAAGGACTCCTCTACAGCGAGTCCCACGAATGGGTTAAAGTGGACGGCAACGTGGCCGTCATCGGTGTTTCAGACTTCGCACAGGAAGAAATGGGCGACATCACCTATGTCGACGTCCCCGACGTGGACGACGAGATCAAGGCCGGAGAGGACTTCGGCGCACTCGAGAGCGTCAAGGCTTCCAGCGAACTCTACAGCCCCGTCTCCGGACGCGTGGTGGAGGTCAACGCCGAGGTCGAGGACAGCCCCGAACTGATCAACGAGGACCCGTATTCAGCCTGGATCATCAAGGTGGAGATGAGCGACGCTTCCGAACTCGACGCGCTCCTCAGCCCCGAAGCATACGCAGAGATCGCCAAATAAGTACACATAATGGGCAAATTCTGCTATTTTCCTCAGACAGAGGAAGATATCCGCGTGATGCTCGAGAGGATAGGCGTCGGCTCGCTCGACGACCTCTACTCCGACGTTCCCGCGGATTTCATTTACAAGGGCGAGTACGACCTCCCGTCCGCGATGAGCGAGCAGCAGGTCCGCGACTTCTTCGAGAATCTCGCCGCTTCCAACGTACGCCTCAAGGTCTTCGTGGGCCAGGGCGCGTATGACCATTATGTGCCTGCGGTGATCCCCTATATCACCTCCCGCAGCGAATTCCTCACTGCCTACACTCCGTACCAGTGCGAGATCTCGCAGGGAACCCTGCGCTATATCTTCGAGTGGCAGAGCATGATCTGCCGCCTCACCGGCCTGGACGTGGCGAACGCGTCGATGTATGACGGACCGTCCGCAGCCGCCGAGGCCGTGCGCATGTGCGTCGCCTGCACGAAGAAGCGCAACAGCGTCGTCGTTTCCGCCGGCCTGCTGCCCAACGTCATAGCGACCATCAAGACCTACGCGAAGTACTCCGGAATCAACGTGGTGGTGTCCGAGAACGTCGCCGAGGACATCGCTGAAGGCGTGCTCGATCTCGCCGGCGTCGTGGTGCCCGCCATCAACCGCTACGGCATCATCGAGAACCACAAGGGCCTCGCCGAACTCGTACACGGACTCGGCGGCCTGCTGGTGGAGTATTGCGACCCTTCCGCGCTCGCAGTCATCAAGAGCCCTGCGGAATGGGGTGCCGACATCGCGGTCGGAGACGGCCAGAGCCTCGGCATTCCGCTTTGTTACGGCGGTCCCTACGTGGGCTTCATGGCCTGCCGGAGCGACTATATGCGCAAGCTTCCCGGACGCATCGTGGGCCAGACGGAGGATGCCGAAGGCCGCCGTTGCTACGTGCTTACGCTGCAGGCGCGCGAGCAGCACATCCGCCGCGAGAAGGCAACTTCGAACATCTGCTCCAACGAGTCCCTGATGGCTCTCTGGTGCACCGTATACCTCTCCCTGATGGGACCCGAAGGCATGCGCCGCGTGAACAAGCTCAGCAGCGAAGGCGCGCACTACCTCCATAAGGAACTGCTCGCCACCGGCAAATTCGAGGAAGTGTTCCCCGGAGCGCCGTTCCTCAATGAGTTCGTGCTCCGTCCGCTCTGCCCGGTGGACAAGCTCCAGCAGGCCCTCAAGGACGGAGGCTATTTCGCCGCCCTCCAGACGGAGGAAGGCTATGTGACTTTCTGCGTGACCGAGAAGCACTCCCGCGAGGAGGTCGACGGTCTCGTCAAAATCGTAAGGGAGGTATAGCCATGAAATACTACGACAAACTCATATTCGAGCTTTCCAAGCCTGGCCGTACCGGCTTCTCCCTTCCCGCAAGTTTCTGCGGC
>CADAFW010000100.1 GCA_902787295.1 uncultured Bacteroidia bacterium | reverse complement strand
AGGAAGTGTGCATACCCCACGATTGGGCTATCTACGGCCCTTTCAGCCGTGAGTACGATCTTCAGAACGTGGCGGTTACGCAGAATTACGAGAAAAAGGCCTCGCTTAAGACCGGACGCACCGGCGGCCTGCCTTATGTGGGCTGCGGATGGTACAGATGCAGTTTCGAGGTGCCCTCCGGCAAGCGGGCGACGCTGGTCTTCGACGGTGCAATGAGCGACGCGCACGTATTCGTCAACGGAAAAGAGGTCTGCTTCTGGCCTTATGGTTATAATTCCTTCTATGTCGATATTACCGGGGCGGTGCATCCTGGCGGCAATGAGCTTGCAGTCCGTTTGGAAAATCTCCCCAACTCTTCTCGCTGGTATCCCGGTGCAGGCCTCTATCGCAACGTTCATCTTGTTCTCACTGAAACTTTACATGTAGGAGTATGGGGAACACACGTTGCTACTCCTGAGGTATCTGCCGATTTCGCCTCCGTTCACCTGGAAACAACTCTGGAAGGGGTAGTTGACATAGGTGCCAAGGTGCATACTTGCATAATAGGGCCTGACGGAGACGTGGTTGCAGAAGCGGATTCTTCTCTTCAGCCCGGAGAAAGCACTGCGGTCCAGGATTTCGGCATCCCGGCTCCGGAACTATGGAGCCCTGAAACACCTTCTTTGTACAAGGCGGTATCGGTAATAGGGGACGGGATTCGTGAGACAGACCGCTATGAGACGGTTTTTGGAATCCGCAGTGTGGAGTTTATCCCCGGAAAGGGTTTCCTGCTGAATGGCGAATCGCGCAAGTTCCAGGGTGTCTGCAATCATCATGACCTCGGGCCTCTGGGAGCAGCCGTAAATGAGTCGGCAATCAGGCACCAGCTTGAATTGTTGAAGGATATGGGCTGTGACGCCATCCGGACTTCTCACAATATGCCGGCTCCGGAGCTGGTGCGGCTATGTGATGAAATGGGCTTCATGATGATGCTCGAGCCTTTCGATGAATGGGATGTGGCCAAGTGCCGCAATGGTTATCACAGATATTTTGAGGAATGGGCGGAAAAGGATATGGTGAATATGCTCCGCCAGTATCGCAACCATCCTTCCGTGGTTCTTTGGAGCATAGGCAACGAAGTACCCACGCAGTGCAGCCCGGACAACGAAGTACCCACGCAGTGCAGCCCGGAGGGGTATAAAGTCGCTTCTTTCCTGCGGGACATCTGTCACAGGGAAGATCCCACGCGGCTTGTCACCTGCGGTATGGATCAGGTTTCCTGCATTTTGGGCAATGGTTTCGGGGCCGCCGTCGACGTGCCGGGCATCAACTACCGAACCTTCCGCTACGAGGAGGCGTACAGTGCTCTCCCTCAGGGATTTATTCTTGGTTCCGAAACTGGATCCACCGTAAGTTCTCGAGGGGTTTACAAGCTCCCGGCAGTCAAGCGTTTCGGGGCGAAGGATGACGACCACCAGTGCTCCGCCTATGATTTGGACGCCTGCCCGTGGTCCAATATTCCAGACGTTGACTTCGCCCTGGCGGAGGATTATCCATGGACTCTCGGACAGTTTGTCTGGACCGGATTTGATTATCTCGGAGAGCCAAGCCCTTATGATGTGGACTCCTGGCCCAACCACAGTTCCATGTTCGGCATAATCGACCTTGCCTCCATTCCCAAAGACAGATACTTCCTTTTCAGAAGTGTCTGGAACCGCGAAACCCCCACTCTGCATCTGCTTCCTCATTGGAATTGGAAGGCTGGGGACAAAGTGCCCGTTTTCGTATACACCAGTTACGATGAGGCGGAACTGTTTCTGAACGGGGTGTCGCTGGGCAGGCGCCGCAAGGTGCAGGCTCCCGGTGCCGGTGATGCCGGGGCCTCCGGTGCTTCCATTGCCGCCAGCCGGACCCACGGCGGGCAGGAAGAAGCTCTTGAGGGCCGGTATCGCTTGATGTGGGAGGATGTTGCCTTCGAGCCCGGGGAATTGAAGGTCGTGGCCTATTCCGGCGGGCAGTCCGCAGGCTCCGAGGGCGGTGTTGCCGTAGATTCCGCATACGTGCGCACCGCCGGGAAGCCCCATCATCTTCTTCTGGAAACTTCCCGTACCACCCTGGCCGCGGACGGCAAAGACCTGGCGTACGTGACGGTTTCGGTGGTGGACCGGGATGGAAATCTGTGCCCGATGGATTCTTCGCTTCTTCGTTTCAAGGTGCGTGGCGCCGGCCGTTTCCGCGCTGCCGCGAACGGGGATCCTACCTGCCTGGACATCTTCCATGAACCTCAAATGCACGTTTTTAGCGGCAAGCTCACCGTTATCGTCCAATCCGGCGAACAGCCCGGACGCCTCCGACTCCGCGTCCGTAGCGCCTCCTTCGGCCGCGTGCGCAACGCCCAACACCCCGTCCGCGCCCATCGCCTCCGCTCCGCCACCCTGCGCTTGAAAGTCCTATAATTATCTGCGAAGTGTTCCCGTTGTCCCGAAACCAGGGGGAACGGGAACTTTTTTCTGACCGCGCAACAGTTTTTGCAGACTCCGGGCAGGAATCGGGGTGTTTTTCTGCCGGCGGGGGAGTTTTCGGAATCAACAGTTGCGCTAAGGTCGAAAATTCTGCAAATAGGAATCTTTTTTGTAACTTTGGAGATTGTGTACCGGACGGGTGTTCCGGCAGTAAAAAAGTATATGTCAGCAGTTACAGGACACATTTCCCAGATCATCGGTCCGGTGGTGGACGTGCACTTCGACCTGAGCGCCAAGCAGGAGGCCGCCCTTCCTTCCATCCACGATGCACTGAAGGTGCACAAGGCCGACGGTAAAACCTTGATAATAGAAGTTCAGCAGCACATAGGTGAGGACACCGTGCGCTGCGTCGCGATGGATTCCACGGACGGCCTGCGCCGCGGGCTCGAGGTTGAGAGCACCGGTTCGCCTGTCACCATGCCAGCGGGCAAGCAGATACGCGGACGCGTGATGAATGTGGTGGGAGATACCATCGACGGCCTGGGCGAACTCCGCCGCGAGGGGAGCCTGCCCATCCACCGCGAAGCCCCTAAATTCGAGGAACTTACTACCAGTCAGGAAGTTCTCTTCACCGGCATCAAGGTAATCGACCTGCTGGAGCCATACCTCAAGGGCGGCAAGATCGGGCTTTTCGGCGGAGCGGGTGTGGGAAAGACCGTGCTGATCAAAGAGTTGATCAACAATATTGCGAAGAAACATAACGGATTCAGCGTCTTCGCCGGAGTGGGCGAGCGTACCCGCGAAGGGAACGACCTGCTGCGCGAGATGATAGAGTCCGGGGTCATCAAATACGGCGAAGAGTTCGAGAAGGGGATGGAAGAGGGCAAGTGGGATCTGTCCAAGGTGGACCGCGAGCAGATGGCGCAGAGCCAGGTGGCGATGGTCTTCGGGCAGATGAACGAGCCGCCGGGAGCGCGCTCCAGCGTGGCCCTGAGCGGCCTCACCCTCGCGGAATCCTTCCGCGATTCCACCGACCCGGCCGATCCCAAGGACATCCTCTTCTTCATCGACAACATCTTCCGTTTCACCCAGGCGGGCTCCGAAGTGAGCGCCCTGCTCGGCCGTATGCCTTCAGCAGTGGGCTACCAGCCTACCCTCGCGACGGAGATGGGGCAGATGCAGGAACGCATCACATCTACCAAGAACGGATCCATCACCTCCGTGCAGGCGGTCTACGTGCCGGCGGACGACCTTACCGACCCGGCACCGGCCACAACCTTCAGCCATCTGGACGCAACCACCGTGCTGAGCCGCAAGATCGCCACCCTGGGAATCTACCCCGCAGTGGACCCGCTGGAATCCACATCCCGCATCCTCGATCCCAACATCGTCGGGCAGGAACACTACGACACCGCCCAGCGCGTGAAGCAGATACTCCAGCGCTACAAGGAACTCCAGGACATCATCGCCATCCTCGGTATGGATGAACTCTCGGACGAGGACAAGCTCACCGTGAACCGCGCCCGCCGCGTGCAGCGCTTCCTGAGCCAGCCCCTCCACGTGGCCGCCGCCTTCAACGGCTGCCCCGGCGTGATGGTGGACATCGAAGACACCATAAAGGGCTTCAAGATGATACTTGACGGCGAGGTGGACTACCTGCCGGAGCAGGCCTTCATGCAGGTCGGAACCATCGAAGATGCAATCGCCAAAGGCGAAAAGATATTGGCACAGGCGAAATGACACTGCAGATCATCACTCCCGAATCGTTCAGCGAGCACCAGGCGGAAGCGGTCTTCCTGCCGGGCGCTGCCGGCGCCTTCGAGGTTCTCAAGGGCCACGCGCCCATAATCTCCGCCCTTACGGCGGGAGATGTCCGCTGGCGCGACGACTCCGGGGAACATGTGCAGCCTCTGCGGAGCGGAATGGTGATGGTGGAAAACGACGTGATAAAAGTTTGCGCGGAATGATTGGCGGAAGAAAAATGATTCTTTTGTTGTTGCTTGTATTTACGGTGCAGGCGGCGTCGGCAATGGTGCCGGAGAGCATTTTTCTGCGAGCCGGTGCCATTGACGCAGAGCCTGCCACGGAGGAACAGGAGAGCGTCCCGGACATCGGCAACATCATCTTCGAACACGTCCTCGACAGCTACGAATGGCACCTGACCGAATGGAAGGGCAAGCCCGTCGCCATCCATCTCCCCGTCATCCTCATCGACCGCGGCATACACGCATTCAACTCCCGGGAAATCCTCGAAACGGGCAGCTACGGGCGCTGGCACATCGCCCCCGAAGGAGCCCCGCACGAAGGGAAGATAGTCCGCGAGGACGGCAGCAAGCCCTTCGACATCAGCATCACCAAGAACGTGCTGCAGCTGATGATCAACGCCCTCCTCCTGGTGCTCATCGTCCTTCTCACCGCCCGCTGGTACAAGCGCCACGACGCCCTCAAGGAGCATCCCACCGGCATCGCGGCCCTGATGGAGCCCCTCATAATGATGATACACGACATGGCCCGCGAGAACATAGGCGAAGACGACTACCGCCGCTACTCGCCATATCTGCTCACGGCCTTCCTCTTCATCCTGCTGAGCAATGTCATCGGCATCATCCCCTTCTTCCCCGGAGGAGCCAACCTTACCGGCAACATAGCCTGCACCCTGGTGCTTGCCCTTTTCACCTTCTTCACCGTGAACCTCACGGGCACGAAGCATTACTACAAGGAGATTTTCTCGCCGGACGTGCCCGGCGTGCTCAAGCCCCTGATGGCGGTCATCGAGACCTTCTCCGCCCTGGTGAAGCCCATTTCGCTCACCATCCGACTCTTCGCGAACATGCTGGCGGGGCATATACAGATACTCTGCATGGTGAGCATCATTTTCATCATGGCCAAGTACGGCCCCGCCATGACGGGAGGAGCCACGGCCATAACGCTTCTTTTCGGAATCTTCCTGGACGTGCTGGAAATCCTGATTTCCTTCATCCAGGCCTATATATTTACAATGCTGTCGTCAATCTACATAGGGATGGCGCGGGTAAAAGGAGAATAACAACTTAAATCATTAATATTATGTTACTTACAATCATTCTTCAGGCAATTGCCGGAGCGGCCCTCGGAAAAGCCGGCGCCGCAGTCGGAGCAGCTCTCGCAGCATTCGCTGCAGGATACGGAATCGGCAAGATCGGCACCGCCGCGATGGAAGCCATCGCCCGCCAGCCTGAGTCCGCAGGAAACATCCGTTCCAGCATGATCATCGTGGCAGGTATGATCGAAGGCGCCGCCCTTCTGGGTATAATCGTCTGCCTGCTTGCAATCGTCATCAAGTAAAAAATGAATCTGATTACTCCCGATACCGGCCTTCTTTTCTGGATGGCCCTCATCTTCGGCATCGTGTTCTTCATCCTTGCCAAGTGGGGCTTTCCGGCGATTACCGGTATGGTAGACAAGCGGAACGAGCACATCAGCGAGAGCCTTCGCCTCGCCGATGAGGCTCAGGCGCGCATGTCGAGGCTCGCGGAGGAGCAGGAAAAGCTCATAGCCGAAACCAGGCAGGAGCAGGGACGCATCCTCAAGGAAGCGGCCCAGGCCAGGGCGGAGATCCTCGCGCAGGCGAAGGAGGATGCCAAGGCGCAGACTGCCGAGATGGTGAGCAAGGCGCGTGAGCAGATAGAGAACGAGAGGGAGTCGGCTCTCCGGGATATCCGTCGGCAGGTTGCCTTGCTGTCGGTGGATGTAGCGGAGAAAGTGCTTCGCTCTAAGCTCGACAGCAGCGTGGAACAGCAGAAGTTGATAGATCGTTATGTAGATGAATCAAGGAGCAGTAGCTAGCCGATACGCCAAGGCTTTCCTGGAATTGGTCAGTGAAAGCGGAAGGGGGGAGCAGGTCTTCGCTCAGGTGAGGGCCCTGCTTAAGGACGCGTCGTCCGCCCCGCAGCCGCTGGAGCCGGACATCGAAAAACTGGTGCTGCTGCTGAGGCGGAACCGCCGTCTGGACTGTCTCAAGTTCGTGCTGAACGATTTCGTCCGGCTCTGGTGCTCCGATCAGAAGATCCTTCTCGCCCGGCTGGTCACCGCCGTGCCTTCTCCCGGCCTGCCTGAACGCATCGAGTCCCTTCTCAAGGACCGCAGCGGCTGCAGGATAATACTTGAAACCGAGGTAGATCCGGATTTGCTCGGAGGTTTCATTATCGAATTGGAAAATGAAACATTGGACGCCAGCGTGCGCCGCCAGATCGACGACATCCGCCGTTCCCTCGTACAAAAGAACAACAGAATCATATGACGCAGAATACTATCAAGCCCAGCGAGATTTCCGACATCCTGCTCGGACAGCTGAAAGACATAGATACCACCGTCCACTTCGAAGAGACCGGCAAGGTGCTCCAGGTGAGCGACGGGGTTGCCCGCATCTACGGCCTGGTGAACGCCGAGGCCGGCGAGCTGCTGGAGTTCGACTCCGGTGTGAAGGGCGTGGTGATGAACCTTGAGGAGGACAACGTGGGCGCCGTGCTTCTCGGTCCCACCGACCAGGTGAAGGAGGGTATGCCGGTCCGCAGGCTGGGCCGCATCGCTTCCATCAATGTGGGAGAAGGGATGGTCGGCCGCGTGGTGAATCCGCTCGGAGAGCCGCTGGACGGAATGGGCGAGATCAAGGGGGGGCCCCGGGAGTGGTGTACCGCGAACCGGTCACCGAGCCTCTGCAGACAGGCCTCAAGGCTGTGGATTCGATGATTCCAATCGGCCGCGGCCAGCGCGAGCTCATCATCGGCGACCGCCAGACCGGAAAGACCGCCCTCGCCATCGACACCATCATCAATCAGCGCAGCTGCTTCGAGGCGGGAAAGCCCGTCTACTGCATCTACGTGGCCGTCGGGCAGAAGGGTTCGACCGTCGCGTCCATCGTTGAAACCCTGCGCGCAAAGGGAGCCATGGACTATACTATCGTCGTAGCGGCGACTGCGTCCGACCCCGCCGCGGTGCAGTATTATGCGCCTTTCGCCGGGGCTGCCGTCGGAGAGTATTTCCGCGACACGGGCCGCCCCGCGCTCATAGTCTACGACGATCTCAGCAAACAGGCGGTCGCCTATCGCGAAGTGTCGCTGATCCTGCGCCGTCCTTCCGGGCGTGAGGCATATCCGGGAGATGTCTTCTATCTTCACAGCCGCCTGCTCGAGCGTGCCGCCAAGATCATCGGCCAGCAGGAGGTAGCGGAGCAGATGAACGATCTGCCCGAGTCGCTGAAGGGCCGCGTCAAGGCCGGCGGCTCGCTCACCGCCCTGCCCATCATCGAAACACAGGCGGGCGACGTTTCCGCCTACATCCCCACGAACGTGATTTCCATCACCGACGGACAGATTTATCTGGAGAGTTCGCTCTTCAACCAGGGCTTCCGT
>CADAFW010000099.1 GCA_902787295.1 uncultured Bacteroidia bacterium | reverse complement strand
ACTACCTCCTTGACCAGCAGGCGGTTGATGGTGCGCTCGTTGCTTTCCTCCAGGCTGCCCAGGTGCATCACCACGGCGTCCTTCTTGCTCACCTGCTTCACTCCGGTCTCGCGGTGGGCGGTGGCGGAATTGAAGTAGAAGTGAGCGGGCTTTTGGGGATCCACGCTGCGGAAGGAGACGTGGCGGTCGCCGCGGCCGACGTAGATGGCCTCCTTGAACGGGACCTTGTATTCCTCGTCGCCGACCTTGACAATGCCGTCTCCGCCCACGTTGATGATGCCGAGCTCGCGGCGCTGGGTGAAGTACTCTGCGCGCAGGATCTCGGGCGGGGTGAGCACGAGATCCCCGTCCACGGGGACTGCTCCTCCCGCGATGATGCGGTCGAACATGCTGTAGACCATGTTGATCTCGCCGGGGACCATCACGTTCTCCACGAGATATTCCTTGCGGATGCGCTCGGTGTCATAATGCTTGGCGTCCAGGTTGCTTGATGCCTGGCGTACGGTGCAGTTGATCTTTCCCATCTCCGTGGCTATTTAGGCTGTTTTCCGATGTATGCGAGGATGCCGCCGTCCACATAGAGGATGTGGCCGTTGACGGCGTCGGATGCGTGCGATGCGAGGAACACGGCGGGGCCTCCGAGTTCGCTCGGCTCGAGCCAGCGGCCTGCGGGGGTCTTGGCGCAGATGAACGAATCGAAGGGATGGCGGCTGCCGTCCGGCTGCCTTTCGCGGAGCGGGGCGGTTTGGGGCGTAGCGATGTAGCCGGGGCCTATGCCGTTGCACTGGATGTTGTATTCGCCGTACTCGGAGCAGATGTTGCGGGTGAGCATCTTGAGGCCGCCCTTGGCCGCGGCGTATGCGGACACGGTTTCACGTCCGAGTTCGCTCATCATGGAGCAGATATTGATGATCTTGCCCTCCCTGCGCTCCATCATCTCGGGGATGACGGCGGAGGAGACGATGAACGGTCCCACGAGGTCGATGTCGATGACCTGCTGGAATTCGGCGCGCTTCATCTCGTGCATCGGGATGCGCTTGATGATGCCGGCGTTGTTGACGAGGATGTCGATCTGGCCGACTTCCTTGTGGATCCTCTCCACGAGCGCCTTCACTTCGTCTTCCTTGGTGACGTCGCAGACGTATCCGGTGACGTTGTCTATGTCCGCTTCCTTATAGGCAGCGAGACCCTTGTCCACGAGTTCCTGCTTGATGTCGTTGAAGATGATGTTCTTGATTCCGGCTGCCGCGAAAGCCTTCGCGATGTTGAAGCCGATGCCGTAGGAAGCGCCCGTGATCCAGGCGTTCTTGCCTTCGAGTGAGAAAAGATTAGTCATATTCTATGGTGTTTTTCTGTTGTTTCCTGTTGTGTGTTACCATCCGAGGACCTTCTCCCTGGATGAGTACGGTTCCGCTTCGGCTGCGGTGAGGACCTTGCCGAGCGGATTGTGGCCGGTGACGGCCTTGCCGGATGCATCCACCGAGCCGTATTCGCGCCAGCCGGAGGTCGCGGTGGGCGGATTCGGGTTGGGGGCCTTGTCGGGATGCCAGCCGGCCTTGTTGATGACGGAGGACATCTTGCAGTTCACGAAGACCACGTTGTCATAGTAGTCCGTGCTGCCGCCGGAACGGGCGAGGTACATCGAGCCGTCGGCCACGCCGCTTTCCGCCGTGAGCGAGCAGTTGAGGAATACGAAACCGGTGTCGGTGAGCTTGGGTACGCGGGCCTGGATGATGTAGCCCCCGGCCCTTGCCCGGATCTCGCAGTTCTCGAAGAGGCATACCTCGGGGTAGCCCCAGATGAAGTCCACGTGGCCCGCTATGAGGCTGTTGTGCACCCATACCCTGCCCTTGGTGAGGAAGGTGTCCTGCCAGGAGAGCAGCGAGCAGTTCTCGATGGTCATCTTGTGGGTGTTGGAGCCGGAGTTGAAGTAGATGCACTCCGCCTGGCCCTTGTGGTCGCTCACGAAGAATGCGTTCTCTATGGTGAGGTCCTCCATCACGAAGTTGTCGCAGTTCTCCACGAGGAAGAGGCTGCGGCCTCCGTTGGTACCGACCTCCGCGCCCAGGGTAGGCCTGGAGGTTGCTCCGCCGCCGGATCCGTTGGCGTAGGATTCGTTGTTGGGATAGACTATGCGCACGTTTTCGCGGTCGTCGCCCTTGATGGTGATGCCGTTCTTGTCGCGCAGGTAGAGGCAGCCCTCATAGGTTCCCTCGGCCAGGAAGATGGTGGCTCCGGATGCGTTGGCAAAGCCCAGGGCGCGCTGCAGGGTGCAGAAGTCGCCCGAACCGTCGGCGGCCACGCGCAGGCGGGTGTCGTCCTTCGGTCTCGCTTCGGTGCTGAAGGTCCATTTGCCGGGCTCGATGCCGTGATGGCCCTGGATGACGCCTGCGTCCATGGTGACGAAGTACGATGAGGAGAAGTCCAGCACGCCGTAGTGCGGCCTGATCTCCAGCGTGTTGCCCTTCACCCGCAGGGGGGTGCAGTTGACTATGCGGTAGCGCTTGCCGCAGCCGAGGGCGTCCATGAAGCTGGTGAACTTGCTGTCGTTCTTCATCTGCGTCTTCGGCACGGTGACCCCGCTTTCGAGTATGTCCACGGTGGCGAGGTCGGCAAGGTCTATCCTGTCCACCTCGGTGCCGTCGGAGGTATATATCCTGATGAGTCCGGAATTGCCCAGGACCGGCGCCGAATCGAGCTCCAGCACGAGCGTGGCATCGACGCAGATTGTCTCCGCTTCGGGGTCCGGGGGAGTCGGGGCGTTGCCTTCCGTCATCGCTTCCACCGCCGTGCTGTATGCCGACGACTTGCCGCCTGCATTGGCGCAGACCGAGAAGGCGTAGGCCGTGCCGGGCGTGAGGCCGTCGATGCTGACGTTCCTGCCGCTGGCATTGGCGCTTTTCACCTGCGAACCGCCCTGGGTGAGCTTCCAGGTATAGCTGTCCGCACCGCTCACCGCCGTCCACTGGAAGGTCAGCGAGGTGGTGGTTGCGGAGTGCAGCCTGACGCCGGTGGGCACCGCCGGCACTTTTTCTTCCGGAGTTTCCCCGCCCTCGGGGGTCTTGTTGCAGGATAGGACCGCAAGGGGGAAGAGGAGTATGATTGCGGAAAGGAGGAATCGTTTCATCTTATTCGGTTTCTGTTACTTTGACGAGTATGAGCGCCTGTTCGGAGGTCTTCTGCCTGATGGTGTACTGCGTACCCTTGGCGAGGCTGATGCTGCCGGAATCGCCGACGCTGTCGTAGGGCGTTACGTCCATCACCGTCACCCCGCCCTTGCCGTCTTCGATCTGCATAGCGGCGGAGCTGTCCGTGCTCTTCCTGCGGACTGCATAGAAGCGGAAGGTGGTGTTGAAAGTGCCTGAGGTAGTGAAACTTACGCTTCCCTTGCTGTCCATCTTGAGGCCCCTGGTGTAGTTGACGCCGTCTATCGTGAACGAAGTGGAGGAATAGTCCTTGGAGAAGTCGGCCAGGGAGGTGGAGCTGGTGAAATAATTGCTTCCTGCGGTGCCGTCCTTGGTGGCGGTGATGGTCTTGTCGGCCGCCACGTAGAGGGTGTAGGTGTGGGCGCTGCCGTCGCCGGGGTTGTCGCCGGGGTTGTCGCCGGGGTTGGGATCGTCCGGATTCTCAGGGTCGTCGGGGTTGCCGGGGTCGTCCGTGCTGATGCCGCCGTTGTTGACCGCGACCGGTGCGGTGCTGAAGCCGAGCTTGCCGTAGCCGGCGCCCGCTTTCACGACCGCAGGGACCTCCGCCGCGGGGGTGACCACGTAGCTGTATGACGGCTTGAAGTCGTCATAGGTCAGCGGGGTGATGGTGCTGCCGTTGTAGGAGTTGTATTTGACGTTGGTGAGCGGATACGGGTCCTTGGCCTTGGCCGGCCTGTTCACGAAAACGTCGTTGGTGGCGTACAGGAAGCCCGCCACGGAGCCTTCCAGGTTGGAGTTTCCGTTGTCCTTGGCAGGGTAGGTGCAGATGTCGGTGGGGAGCTGCACGTTGTCGAAGTAGTTGAATTCCACGAGCACCTTGGCGCCGTACGCCGAGCCTACGCCGTAGGTGGTGTTGGCGTCGAAGAGGTTGTTGTAGACGTGGACCTTGCCGTAGCGCACCCTCGGGTGGCGGGACGACGAGCCCTCGAACCAGTTGTGGTGGAAGGTCGCGGTGATTTCCGTATCGCCGGTGGCGCTGTTGGAGTGGCCTACGAGGCAGCTTTTCTGCGTCTTGATGTAGTGGCACCAGCTCACGGTCACGTTCTTGGAGCCGTGGGTGATGTCGGTGGAGCCGTCCTCGTAGTCCTTGGTCTGGTTGAGGGAGGTGAAGGTGCAGTGGTCCACCCAGACGCCGTCGCATTCCTGCATCGAAATTGCGTCTGCGCCGTTGTTGGCCTTGGGCTGGCGGAAATTGATGTTGCGTATGACGATGTTGGACGCGCGGACGCAGAAGATGCCGATGCGGTCCATCACGAAGCTGTCGGTGCCGATGATGCTGAGGTTGGAGACTTCCTTGACGTCGAACCAGGGGTGCGCCTCGCTGAAATCCCTTCCGTCGTCCGGGTCGAAAGTGCCGCTGAGCCAGATGGTGACGGGGGAGCGGTCGCCCTTCTTCTCGCTCTTCGCGCGGGCCAGGAGCCAGGTCTGGAATGCACGGCCGTCGTTGAAGTGGAGGACGTTGGCGCTGCTTGCTCCAGCGCCTCCGGTCACGCCTGCGCCATAGCCGCAGAGGGCGTCTATGGCCACGTTGCCCGTCGCCGGCGGATTGGGGCAGTTGAGTTCCCCGGTCGGGTCTTCCGGGTCGGGGTTGTTTGGATCGTCCGGGTTCGGATTGTCAGGGTTGTCAGGGTTGTCAGGGTTGTCGGGATTGTTGGGGTCATCCGGATTGTTTGGATCGTCGGGGTCATCCGGATTGTCGGGGTTGTCGGGATCGTCGGGCTGCTCCGCCGCTTTCTGGACCACCTTCACCGACGCCTTCTTGTCGCCGCTCTCGATGGTCACGCTTGCGGTCCGGTCCTTGTCCGTCCCGTTCGCGCCGGCGGTCACGGTGAGCTTGTGCGTGCCGGCCTTGCCCTTGTCCGGACTCACGCCGAGCCAGTCCGCATCGGAACTTGCAGTCCACTCCAGTGCGGACGTGAACTCCACCGTCGCGGAGGACTCTCCCGCCGGAAGTGGGATGTCGTCGGTGTCGGCGAGCTTGATATTCGCCTTTACTTCAGGTTTCGCCGGCTCGTCGGGCTTCGGTTCCTCCTTGCCGTTGCAGGAGAAAAGCGTCAGCGCAGCCGCAATGGCCGTGAGGTATTTCAAATAATTAAAACTCATTCTCATCTATTCCCGGGGATGTCGGTTATTATGTCTGTGTTGTCCTGGTGTCGTTATTTTGCCGTCTGTACTCTGGCATCTGTACTCTGGCGCGCATGCGCATTTGCGCGTAATCGCGTAATTATGCAAATATAATAAAAATTTCTTTCCGTGAACGGGCACGGAAAGATTTACCGCCCTCGCGCCCTTCTCGCGCCCTTCTCGCGCCCTTCTCGCGCCCGGCGTTGCCTTGCCGCCCCTGTTTCCTCTGCCGCCCCTGTTTCCTCTGCCGCCCCTGTTTCCTCTGCTGCCTCTGCTGCCCCTGCTTCCCCTTGCCGCTGCCGCTGTTGCTTTTGCTGCCTGCCGCCCGTCTGGCTATCAGTGAATTACCCGGCAGCCCGTATTCCGCGCGCATTTTTATCGGAAATGCGCGCGTTTCTGCCCCTCTGCCCCTCATCCGCGCGCGTTTCAGACGAAAACGCGCTCGATGAGGTATTGTGACACGCTTTTCGAGCACGTTCTGGGCAAAAGTGCGCGCGCAAAGGCCTTGTGTGCGGCAATCCGGGAGCGTTTCAGCCAGAAATGCGCCCAAACCGTATGCTTAGAGGGCAATCGGGAGTGTTTTGCGGGAAAACAATCCCGTTGAGGGATGAGGAACAGCAGTATCTCCCTCTTGGGCGGATAACGTGCTGACAGTCATCGAAATGCGCAAGGTTCTATGCTCAATTTCGAGCATAGAATACTACGTAACTATCTGAGGACCGCCCAGTTAAGCGCCATATGCAATGTGCCGGTAATGGACCGGAGCGGTTATTAGATGTAATCGCGCCCCTGCGGCTATGGGAGCGAGGCGATGCCCCGCAGGCGGGACCGTTAACCCTCATTTCAGGTCCCGCCGCGG
>CADAFW010000098.1 GCA_902787295.1 uncultured Bacteroidia bacterium | reverse complement strand
GCCTGCGGGAAGTAAGCGTCGCGCAGCATCAGCGTGTCGTCGATTATCCTCGGAAACTCCGGGTTGAGGGTGGGCTCTCCGTCGCCGGAGAAGGTTATGGAATCCACCGTGGTGCCTTCCAGCAGCAGGGCGGACAATTTGTCTTCGAGGGCACTGCGCACGTCCGCCGCCGTCGGGAGCACCTTGTCCTGCCGCCCGTCGGCATTCCAGCCGCACTCGCAGTAGATGCAGTCGAAGTTGCAGATCTTGCCTTTCGTCGGCAGGAGGTTGATTCCGAGGGAACTTCCCAGCCTGCGGCTGTGTATGGGTCCGAATACGGTTTCTTCCCTGAGCATCGCCGTCTATTTTGATTCGGCCTTCTCCTGGAAGCGCCGGTTGTCTATTATGAATCTTTCGTGTGTGCCTTCCCCGATGAGTCCGCGCTCGTCGTATATCCCGAGGGGAGTGGCCGACACGTGGCTCATGTTGACGAGCGTGCCCACGGTGCCCTGGCCCTCCTCCAGGAAGGGTTCCACGGACAGCACCGCCGCCTTCTCGGTGAGGGCGATCATCATTGCGGTGGCATAGACCCTGACGAGTCCGCTGCCTACGTTCCTTGCAAGCTTGTCTTCGGTGACGACGTCATCCTGCCTGCCTTTGATACCGGTTCGAAGCATATTTTGCAAATATACGCAAAAAGCCCGGATTGGAGACTATCCCAGCCTCTGATATGCAAGCCGTTCGGAGCATCCTAGAGGTTACCCAGGAGGAACAGGGCGTACTGCAGCGCGGCGTTCTTGTGGGTGCCGTTGTTGCTGATGTTGGCGGTGACGGTGTAGCCCTCGCTCTCGAGGAAAGCCTTGAGTTCCTGGGTGTTAAGCACCGGGACTATGTCGTCGGCGGTGGAGTGGAAGAGGCAGATTTCGCCTTCCGTCGCAGGCGTCCAGCCGGAGACGAGCGAGTTCGCCTCGAACGCGGTCCTGAGTTTCTGCGCCTCGGCGCTGGTGCCGTCCATGATGCCCTCGGTCACTATCTTGTACGGGTATCCGCCCACCTTGGTGTTGATTTCCGCGGTGGTGTAGGCCTTGGAAAGGATCCAGGCTTCGTAGTTGCTCAGGAGCGGGTCGAGGAAGATGTTGGAGTAGTCCAGCCCGAGCTTGCAGTAGCGGTCCATGCTGATGACGGTCAGCGGGATGGAGAACGCGCCGGGGCTGTAGGTCTGCTCCATCATCCAGTCGTAGGTGCCGTTGATGTCATACGGTGCTCGGCGAGGTAGCGCAGCACCGCTATGGCGGTATGGCCGCCCTGGGAGTATCCGATGTTGTAGGCGCCGTTGGTGACGCTGATGTCCTTGTCCTTGAGTATCGCCTGTCCGGCTACCATCGCGTCGAGGCATTCCACCGCGGTCGCATCCCGCATCAGGTACGCCTGCGCTGCCTTCGAGGTGCTTCCGAAGCCGTAGTAGTCCGGGGCTATGACGGCCATGTCCTTCCAGCCGAGCGCTCCGTGGATGTCGAAGGCCTCGGTGGGGCATTCATCCGCCTTGCCAATGGTGTAGTGCCCGGCGAGGACCATGTCGCTCACGCTGCCGCCGGAGGTCCAGGTGGATTTCCTGATGAACATCCTTGCGGAGAAGGTGTCAGGCACGCCGTAAGGGTCGAGGGAAGTGTAGGTGAAATTGACCATCCTGAGCGGCTGGTCGGTGCCGCTGAGGTACGATGAAAGCATGGTCTGCGCCATGATTGCGGTGAATCCGGTGAGCCCGAACGCGGCCATCACGTCGGAGAGGGAGCTGAGGTCCGACTCGGAGGTTATCTTGTAGGGGTCGGCGCTCAGGAGCGGCGGTGTGCCGAGGTTGAGGACCTTGCCCGCGTCCACGCTGCCGGGTTTGTCCGAGCGGGCTACCCTGAGCTTGCCGTCCGCGTCGGCGAATGTGAGGGTGAGACCCTTCTGGAAGGTGGTCGGGGCTATCGCGATATAATAGGTCCTGCCGCCCTGGATGTCGCCGCTGAGGGTCACACGGTCGCCGTCATAGCCGCTGCCGGTGGTGGTGAACGATGCGGAGCCTCCGGAGAATCCGTCGGGCTTGCTTGCGTCCGTCGTGACGCTGAACCTGCCGTCGCCGCAGACTATCTCGTCGTCCTGGCCGACTATGGTCACCGACTTCCAGGAACCCGCAGGTGCGATGAACTTGAGCAGGGCTATCGTGTTGTGGAAGTGCAGCTTGCCGTCGGTCCCCCTGCAGGCGAAGGCTATGTCGGCAGCGGGATCGAAGGATGCTTCCACCGCGGTCTGGACCGCCGGGATGGTGGCCGAGAACGATGCCGTTCCCGTGCCCACGCTGATGTCCGTGACGCTGCCGTAAGGATACATCGCCACGAACGAGGTGGCGCCTTGGCTCACCTTGCCGCGGAATACGGCCTGCGCCGCCGGGGCGGTGATGTCCGTAGTGAATGGCCTCACCATGTAGCCGTCGTGCACCGCAATGACGTCTCCGGGGGTCCAGTATACGTTGTAGCCTGCGCCGAACTGGGTCTTGACTTCCGGCTCGGAGACTACCGCGGACCCGGCGGTGAAGGACATCTCCACGAGCCCGTCCGAAGGGACTTCCGGTTCAAAATTGTCCGTCGCGCATCCTGCGAAGAGCAGTGCGGCCGCAATGAGGGGGAACAGTTTCGTTTTCATAGTTCAAATATAATAAAAATATGTTGATAAATTTTTTTGCGATGTTTTTCCAAATTTTTTAAATTAGCAAACTGAAAACTATGCCTATTTATTTCTAATCATATATTTAATATGAAAAAAAACAAGTACGAAACCCCTCAATCCGAGGAACTGTGGATGCAGCTTGACTGCATGCTGATGCAAGCCAGTACAGGTAGTACTGAGGACTATTCCGAGGCCGATTGGTCTGACCTTGTTTCTTAACTAACTGCAAAAACTGAAGATCATGAAAAAGAGTATCATTTTGATGTTTGCAGCTGTTGTTGCATTGTCAGTTACTTCCTGCGTAAAGGAAGAGTTTGAAGCCCCTGTACACGGCACCCGCCACACCTATACCTGTTCGCTCGAAGGCCTTACCAGGACTTCCCTTACAGATGAAGGCAAGACTGTATGGAACGAGAACGATTCTGTTCGCTTCATTTCCGGGTCAAAGGACACCATCCTTGTCGTCCCTGCTGAGGCTGACGGACAGAAGTCATTTACTTTCGAGATCAGCGATATCCAGGAGAGCGAGCCGATCTTTGCAGTCTATCCTATCTCCGTCGCCGCTTCCGTCGTTGACGGCAAGATGAAGATCACCATCCCTTCCACCCAGGACGGTACTTTCGCAAGCGCCAACATCGCCGCTGCAAAGTGTGAGACCTACGAATTCAACTTCAAGAACGTGACCGGTGTCCTCAAGTTCACCGTTCCCGAGGATATGCCTCTCGAAGTCAAGTCAGTAGCGTTCACCGCTTCCAACGTCATCGCCGGCCAGATCTCCGTGGATTTCAGCGGAGACGATGTCACCGTGACCCCTCTTGGAACCGGCAAGAGCATACTCGTCAACGTTGACGCACTTCCGAACGACTACTATGCTGCCGCTGTTCCCGGTGAATATGCAAAGGGATTCAGCCTCACCGCAGTCGGTACCGACTTCGCATACCAGAAGAAGGAACTCCAGGGCGCCAAGACCCTTTCCAGGAACGAGATCGCTTATCTCGGCGTCATCGGCGACAAGCTGAGGGCTCTCTGGGGCGACGGCTCCGAGTCCAACCCCTGGAAGATCAGCAGCCTTCCCGAGTGGCTTGCGTTCGCATACTTCGTGAACGGAGGCAATGACATGGAGGGCCAGTATGTCAAGGTCACCAAGCCTATCAGCGGCATCAACGCCCCTGTAGGAACCTACAACGACATCGAGAAGAATATGGCTTACTTCAAGGGTAAGTTCGACGGCGACAACCAGCCTCTCAACATCGAGACCTCAGGCGACGGCTACCAGGCTCTCTTCGGAGCCGTAGGTGAAGGCGCCGAAATCAAGAACGTCAACGTTTCCGGAACCGTCAACTCTGCCGCGGCTTATGCTGCAGGTGTTGCCGCTTATGTTATTGCCGACACTACCGGTGTAGTCTTTGAGAATTGTATCAACAACGCGACCGTTAACGGTATCACCCACGTAGGCGGTATTTTCGGCTACTCCAATGCCAACAGGAAGTCGATCGTGGTCAAGGACTGCAAGAATACGGCGGCTATCACGGCAGATTATACCGTAGGTGGTATTGCAGGATATGCTACCCAGGCAATTATTACCGAGTGCGAGAATAGCGGGGCAATTACCGCTAAGGTCGCTTCCGGACAGGTTTGTAGTATTTACGATGGTGGGCAGATCAGGTATCAGAATCTTGATTTCACTGGCTCTAACAATGAAGCTATGGTCCGTGCTGCGACAGGTGGTGTCGCCGGCGTTCTCCATAATTCTGATGTTGAGAAATGTGAAAATGTCGCAGCCGTGAATGGCGTCGCCAAAGCTGCCGGTGTCGCCGGTTGTCTCTACTGGTCCAACGTCAAGAATAGTAAGAACACCGGTGTCGTCACTGTCACGCAGGATCTTGCAGGCGGTATCGCCGGTATCATCTGGCAGCAGGGTAGTATTGTCGAGTGCGTCAATTCCGCCGCCGTTACTGCAAGGGCCGCCGTCGGTGGTGTCCTTGGTATGGCTTCTGCCGGTAACCGCTCCAGCACTGCATATATGACCGTCTCCAAGTGTGAGAACGAGGGCGAAGTGAAGTCCACGGGCAAAACCAAGACTGGAGAGTATAAGGACTATATGAATGACCTCAGCGCTGCGGGTGGCATCGTCGGTATCGTAAGGCATATGAAGGCTGACTATGTCAATGTGCTCGAGTGCCATAACAAGGCTAAGGTTAGCGGTGTCGGCCAGGCCGTAGGCGGTGTCGTAGGTTATCACGGATGCTCTCTCAATGGTACTGACTATGGCTGCATTGACAAGTGCGTCAACGATGGCAGCGTTACTTCAGACCTTTACAGGGCCGGCGGTATCATCGGTGCAAGCAAGGCTCGTTTCACGACAGTCCGCTACTCTATCAGGAACTGTATCAACAACGGAACTGTTTCCGCTCCTATCGTCTCCGGCGGTATCCTTGGATGGTCGCATATCTCTTGGAACAGTGCACCGTCAGTTTCTAACAATGTCCGTAATGTTGCGAAAATATATAACTGTGTGAATACTGGCGATGTCATTTACACAACCAAGGATTCCACACAGATCCAGGCTGCCTATGCAGGAGGTGTCGTTGGTTATGCTGCTGGATTAGGTGTGCAGAATTGTATTAGCATCGGTGATGTCAAAGGAACGAATACTACTGATCTTGACGTCTCCAAGTATGTTGGCAAGCTCGCAGGATCTCTCAATAATTATTCAACGGTTGTATATGGTTACGCTCCATTTGTTGAGGATACCAGGTATGTAGGAACCTTATTGGGAACTGGATGCTCTGTTTCCAATTTAGCAATGTTTGACGAAGGCGAGCTTGACGTTCCAGTGACAGTCGACGGCACTGAGTACAATTCTGTTCTCGATGCTCTGAATGCTTGGGTTGCCCTTACCAATGGAACAGCATCTACCTATGTCGAGTGGGTAGAAGGCGAGAAGTGCCCCGAGCCCAAGCTCGAAGAAGGCGAGTAATCAGCCCCTTATCTTATAATCAGAGGCCGGCCGCATTGGTCGGCCTCTTTTTTTTGTTCTTTGACGCCATTTCATTAAATTTGAAGAATAGATAACCGCTATTGCCGTCACCTGTACTATGAACGTGAAATTCCGGGCTCTTTTCTCCGTCATTCTTCTCGCGGCCGTGTCCGCGCTTTCCCTCTCGGCGCAGGAGACGCTCCGTATCGCCACTTTCAACAACCAGTATGAGAACAAGGTCCATCCCTGGGCTGACCGAGCGGACCGGGTGTACAAGTTGATAGAAGCCGAAAATTGGGACATCGTGGGCATGCAGGAGCCTTTCTGGAACCAGATGGCCGATATGGACGCCAAGCTCACGCAGTACGGCTGGATAGGCAATTCCACGGACGGTAAGATAGAGGACGGCTACTGGCACTACAATCCAATCTTCTACCGCAAGGCGCGCCTGGAAATGCTTGACTGGGGCCGTTTCTGGTTTTCCGAGACTCCGGACGTTCCCGGTTCCAAGAGCTGGGACAGCCATACTTCCCGCTTCTGCGTATGGGGCCACTTCCGGGACAGGGTCAGCGGCAGGGATTTCTATCATTTCAACGTCCACTATGACCACAAGGGCGAGACCGCCCGCCGGGAGAGTTCCCGCCTGCTGCTTGCGCGCATCGCTGCCGTCGCTGCCGGCAAGCCATATTTCGTGACCGGTGACTTCAACACCGAAGAGGGGACCCCGGCATACGACATCCTCGTGGACGCCGGCTTGACCGACACCTTCTTCGCGGCTCCCGTCCGTACGGGCGACCGCATAGCCTCCTGGAACGACTGGAAGCCCATGCTCAGGGTGGAGGAGCCCTCGAACCTGGACCACGTCTTCATTTCTCCGGGCACCAAGGCCCTCAGCTGGAGGCTCGTCATCACGAAATTCGGCGGGGAATATCCGTCCGACCATTTCCCCATCACGGTGGAGTGGCAGTATTGATAATCATTTTATAAGTATATGACCAGACATTTGAAATCCATCCTGTTTGCGGCATTGCTCGCACTCGCGCTCCCCTTCACGGCAGGGGCTGCCCAGACTTACGACCTTTATTCGCAGTTCAGCAAGCCTGACAACCGCTACCGTCCCTTCGTGCGCTGGTGGTGGAACGGAGACAGGGTCGATGCGGAAGAACTCGTCCGCGAACTTCATCTCCTCAAGGAGGCCGGAATAGCCGGCGTGGAGATCAATCCCATCTCATTCCCCGGCAAGGAGGCGCACGCGGTGGGGCACAAGGCCCTCACCTGGCTCAGCGACGAGTGGATAGAGATGCTCCAGGTGGTCTTCGACGAGGCCAAACGCCTGGATATGACCTGCGACCTCATCGTTGGCTCCGGCTGGCCTTTCGGCGCCGAGACGCTGCCGCGCGACGAGCGTGCGGAGGTGATGCTTACCCTTGCCCAGCCGGTCAAGGGCGGATCGCTCTTCGAGATGTCCAAATACCACATCTACAAGGCGGTGGATCCCGGCGTGACCGTCACCAACCCCCGCCGCACCCCGGAACTCGTAAGCATGTTCCTGGCCCCCGACCCCATCAGCGACATCAGCCAGGTGATAGACCTTACCGACAAGTTCGTGGACGGAGTAGTCACCACGACCGTCCCCGAGGGCGAGTGGCAGATGTATGCGCTGGTCAAGTACGAATCCTTCGCCTGCGTGATCAACGGCGCTCCCGGTGCCGCCGGTTCCATCCTGAACCATATGGACGCCGTCGCCGTGCGCAAGTACCTGGACCATATGTCCGA
>CADAFW010000097.1 GCA_902787295.1 uncultured Bacteroidia bacterium | reverse complement strand
GGCCTCCTCCTTGAACACTTCCACGAAGAGCCGGCCGATGATCTTGCGCTTCTTCTCGGGATCGTCCACGCCGGCGAGTTCGCCGAAGAAAAGCTTGCTTGCATCCACGCCAATGACGTTCAGGCCGAGCACCTCGTAGTCCTTCATCACATTCCTGAACTCATTCTTGCGGAGCAGTCCGTGGTCGACGAAAATGCAGGTGAGGTTGGCCCCTATGGCCTTGTGGAGCAGGACCGCGGTGACGGTGGAGTCCACCCCTCCGCTGAGTCCGAGCACCACCTTGTCGTCCCCGAGTTCCTGCCTGAGGGACTCCACGGTGGTCTCCACGAAAGACTTGGCGCTCCATTCCTGACGGCTGCCGCAGATGCCCACGACGAAGTTCTTCAGGAGCTGGAGGCCCTGGTCGGTGTGATATACCTCGGGATGGAACTGCACGCCCCACACCTTGTTCTTTCCGGACTGGAAGGCGGCGTTCTTCACCGATGCGGTGGAAGCTATGGTGCGGCAACCCTCCGGGATCGCGGTGATGGAATCGCCGTGGCTCATCCAGACGGTGGTTCCCGCGTGAATGCCCACGAACAGGGGATTCCCCTCCTCAAGCGACTCCAGGCGGGCCCTGCCGTATTCCCGCGTGCCGGCGGATTCCACTCGGCCTCCGTACTGATGGCTCAGCAGCTGCGCCCCGTAGCAGATGCCGAGCACCGGATAGCGCCCGACAATCGCCGATAGGTCGGGATGGAAGGCCTCCGGATCGTACACGCTGAGCGGCGAGCCGCTGAGGATGACTCCTATCACGTCCGGATCGTCTGCAGGGAACTTGTCGTACGGAAGGACCTCGCAGAAGGTGTTGAGTTCCCTTACCCGGCGTCCTATGAGCTGGGTGGTCTGCGAGCCGAAATTGAGGATGATGATCTTCTGCATATGCTAGTTGACCCTGATCTTCTGACCTATGTTGAGGCGGTCGGGATTGATCTTGGGGTTGAGTTTGCGAAGGGTGGAAAGCGACTTGCCGTATTTGGAGGCGATGTGCGAAAGGGTCTCGCCGGAACGGACGGTATGGAACTGCATCGCGGCCCTTTCCGCCTCCCGGCGCTTCTCCTCGGCGAGGATCTGCTCGTCGCCGCCGTACACGTCCTCTTCCTCGTCTATGCTTTCAGGCACATAGTGGGAACTCGGGTCCAGGTAGGTGCGCTTGAGGACGAACACGTTCTTGCGCAGGGTGCCCTTCTCGTAGTCGGCGATCCACTCCGGATCGAAGGCGAAGCCGTTGTAGCGGACTTCGAAATGGAGGTGGGGGCCGGAACTGCGGCCGGTGCTTCCGCCCAGGCCGATGATGTCACCGGCGTGGACCCACTGGCCTGGCTCCACATTGCGCTGGGAAAGGTGGGCGTAGAAGGTCTCCAGACCGTTGGCGTGACGGATTATGACCAGGTTGCCGTAGCCCTTGTAGTAGAGCGACGCGCGCACCTTGCCGTCGAACGCGGCCTTGACCGGAGTGCCTACAGGATAAGGCAGGTCCACTCCCTGGTGCCTGCGGCGGTGACGGTAGCCGAACTTGGAGAACACCCTGGTCTGGTTGGGGCAGACCCAGTGACTCACCGAATCGGCCAGGATGAAGGTATTGCGGAGAGGAAGCTCCGCCAGGGGCCTGTTGTAAGGGTCGATTACGTCCACGATCCAGTTCTTGGAATACACCGAGGTGGTGTCCAGGTTGGCGAGATTGCGGATGTAGAACCAGGTGTTGTCGTCGCAGAGCACGACCTGCAGCGCCCCGTCCTGGATGTCTATCGTGTCCACCGGGGCCCCCATCCCTTTGATGAAGGATACTTTCCTGTCGGTGGAATCCGCCTGCGCGGATGCAGGCAGCGAGGGCAGGAATGCGAAGAGCGCCAGTGCTATCGTAAGGACTGTTTTCTTCACTTCGCTCACTTTTCTGAACTGAAACGGCTTTCGATGATTTCGCGCGTCTCCGCCACCTTGGCAGCGAGAAGATCCGCGGAAGACGCTTCGCAGAGGAAGCGCAGGTAAGGCTCCGTATTGGACGGGCGGATGTTGAACCACCAGTCCGGGAACTCGGCCCGGTAGCCGTCGAAGTCCATGAATGCGGTAGGCTGCTCCTGGTTGCAGAAATGCTCGCGGACCGCCTCCATCGCACCCTTCTTGTCCTCCACGCGGAAATTGATCTCGCCGGAGTTCTGGTAGCGGGCGATCTCGGCGATCTGCTGGCTGAAGGTCTTGCCCTGCTTCTTGAGGGCGGCCACGATGCGCAGTACGATCATGGATGCGAGCAGGCCGCTGTCGGAATAGAAGAAGTCCTTGAAATAGTAATGGCCGGCGAGCTCGCCTCCCCAGAGGCCGTCGATGTCGCGGAGCTTGGGGGCGGCGAAGGCGCGTCCGACCCTCCAGGTATGGAGTTCCGCGCCATATTTCTCGAGGAATTCACCTATCGCCTTGGAACTGCGGATGTCCTGGAGGACGCGGGGATTCTTCTCTCCCCTCTCGCCGCAGAAATAGAGGGCCATCATAGCGATGATGAGGTCGGGAGCGACGAACTGCGCCTTCTCGTCCACGAACATCACGCGGTCGGCGTCGCCGTCATAGATCACGCCCACGTCGGCGCCGGTCTTGCGCACGAGCTCCTGCAGGGGCTCCACGTTCTTGGGAATGAGCGGGTTGGGCTCGTGGTTGGGGAAGCGTCCGTCGATGGTGTCGAAGATGTATGCCGGAGAGTCGCCGAAGATCTCGTGGGCGAAGAGGCAGGCCATTCCGTTGGAGAGGTCGAACGCCATCTTCAGTCCGGAATAATCGCCCTTGTAGCCATCCATGAAGGCCATGTAGTCGTCGTGGATGTCCATCTCGTGGACTTCTCCGCGCTTTTCGGCCACCGGGGTTTCGCGGCCCTCGTCAATCCAGGCCTTGATCTGCCCCAGGCCGGTGTCGTATCCGACCGGAAGCGCGTTCTCGCGGCTCACCTTCATTCCGTTGTACTCGGCGGGATTGTGCGATGCCGTGATCTGGACGGAGGCCTTGAAGCCGTACTTGGCCGTGCCGAAATAGACCATGGGCGTACTCGTGAGACCGAGGTCCCAGACGTCCGCACCGGCGTCGGTGAGGCCCTTGACCAGATAGTCGTGCACCTCCTGCGAGGAGACGCGGCAGTCGCGGCCGACGAGCACCCTGTCGGTACCGAGCAGCCGGGGAATGAAATAACCTACCTTGTAGGCGGTGTCCTTGTCGAAGTCGACGTTGTAGACTCCGCGTATGTCATATGCGTGGAAAGCTCCCATTTTTACTTGATTTTTGAGTTATAGTGTGTCCCCACCTTTCCGTGGGATATGTTCTGCAGTTTCTTGGCGATCATCTTGCGGCGTATAGGGGCGACGAGGTCGGTGAAGAGCACGCCGTCCAGGTGGCTCATCTCGTGCTGGACCATGCGGGCCGCGAATTTGTCCAGATGCTCGGTCTTCTTCTCGAAGTTCTCGTCGTAATACTCGACGGTGATGCTCTCCGGGCGGCGCACGTCGGCATAGATGCCGGGCACGCTGAGGCAGCCCTCGTTGTATTCGCACTGCTTCTCGCTGGATTCCACGACCACCGGATTGATCAGCACGCGCTTGAAGCCCTTGAGGTAGTCGTAGATATCGGCCATCACGTCGCCGTCCACGACCAGCACGCGCTTGCTCACGCCGATCTGGGGTGCTGCGAGTCCGCAGCCCTCCGATTTGGAAAGGGTGTCCCAGAGGTCCCTGACGAGCGCCGTCAGTTCTTCTTTCTTCGAGAGGTCGGCCGGTTCGGCCACGCGCCTCAGGACCTCGGAACCATAGAGATAAATAGGTTGTATCATTTCTTCCTGTCCAGGTAGCCCTGGAGAATAATGGCCGCGCTGATCTTGTCCACGGACGTCTTGTCCCGGCGCTCGCTCTTCTTCATGCCTCCGTCTATCATGGCGCGGTGTGCAAGCACGGAGGTGAAACGCTCGTCCTCGAGGGTCACGGGGATGTCGGGGAAACGTTTCTTCAGTTTCTTGAGGAAAGCGTCCACGTCCTTCGCAGCCTCCGACGGAGCGCCGTTGAGGTTGACGGGATAGCCCACTACGAAGCGTACTATGGTCTCCGATGAGGAATAACTTTGGAGATAATCTATTATCTTTGCAGCAGGTACGGTCTCGAGCGGAGAGGCGAACACGCCGAGCGGATCGCTCACCGCGACTCCCACCCTCGCACGGCCGTAATCTATGCCAATGGTCCTTTCCATCAAATTGCAAATTTAGTCAAAAAAGTATGGGGAAACAACAGACGGAAAACAAGATACCGCAATATCGCCTGACCCTTTCGGACGAGCGCGCCGGCAGGGAAATCCGGACGCTGAGGTTCTCCGGAGCATATGCGATAATCTATTCCCTGGCAGCCCTTATCCTCTTCGTGGGACTCATCTACTGCCTTATCGCGTTCACCCCCATCAGGACCGGCATCCCCGGCTATCCCGACGCCCACGCGCAGAAGGAAGCCGTGGCCAACGCCATCAAGATCGACTCCCTGGAAAGCGTGATGACGCGCTGGGAACTCTATGCCGAGAACCTCAGCCGCGTGCTCTCCGGCACCGAGACCATCAGCCTGGACAGCATACTCCGCGGGAACGCCGTCAAGTATCTCAGCGAGAAATCGCGCGAGGAGCTGGCAAGGCAGGATTCGCTGCTGCGCGCCGGCATCGATTCGGAAGGGAAGGTGACGGACGGGCAGGAAGCTATGCCGCTGGAGGGAATGCTCTTCTTCACCCCGCTCAAGGGAGTGGTTTCCAAAGGCTTCGACCTGGTTTCGCACACGGGCGTGGACATCACCGCACCCGAAGGCACCGCCGTTTGCGCGGCGCTTGACGGCACTATCGTGAGCACCGGCTGGAGCGACACCGAAGGCTATACCCTCGTACTACAGCACGCCGGCGACGCCATCACCATCTACTCCCACATAGAGAAACTGCTCAAGGGCAGCGGGGACAAGGTCAAGGCCGGCACTCCGATCGCCCTGGTAGGAGGCAGCACGGACAAGGAGGCAGCACGGACAACCTCACGGCCGGCAGCCACCTCCATTTCGAACTCTGGTACAAAGGCGATCCGCAGGATCCTGCAAAACACATAAGTTTCTAGTGAAAAGGAAGATAGCTATTCTCGGATCCACCGGATCCATAGGCACCCAGACACTCGACGTGGTCCGCCGGCACCGCGACATGTTCGAAGTGGAACTCATCTCCGCGCGCAGCAGCATCGGCCTGCTCGCGCAGCAGGCCAGGGAATTCGACGTCAACAACGTAGTCATCTGCGACGAAAGCCGCTACGATGCGCTCGCCGACGATCTCAAGGACAGCAATTCCAAGATCTGGGCCGGCGCAGAGAGCCTCTGCAGGCTCGTGCAGGGCGAAAACGTGGACATCGTGGTAGCGGCAATGGTGGGATTCAGCGGACTCCGGCCCACGCTCGCCGCACTCGAAGCCGGCAAGATCGTAGCCCTCGCCAACAAGGAGACGCTCGTGGCCGCGGGAAGCATAGTCACCCGCACCATGCGCGAGCATAACGCCGTCATCCTGCCCGTGGATTCCGAGCATTCAGCCATATTCCAGTGCCTCCTCGGCGCCCAGGGCAACGAGGTCACGAAGATACATCTCACCGCATCCGGCGGCCCTTTCCGCACCTGGGACCGCAAGCGCATAGCCGCCGCCACCGCCCAGGACGCGCTCAAGCATCCGAACTGGGACATGGGCGCCAAGGTGACCATAGATTCCGCTACGATGATGAACAAGGGATTCGAGGTGATCGAGGCGAAGTGGCTCTTCGACATCGAGCCCTCGCGGATCAAGGTCGTGGTGCACCCGGAATCCGTCATCCACTCGATGGTGGAATTCAGCGACGGCGCCGTCCTCGCGCAGCTTGCCAACCCGGACATGCGCGAGCCCATAGGCCTTGCCCTCAGTTTCCCCGCACGCATCCCCGTTGGCGTCAGGCCCCTGGATTTCGCGGAGCTCGGAACCCTGCATTTCGAGAAACCGGACCTCGACAGGTTCCCCAACCTCAGGCTCGCCTACGAGGCCATAGAACGCGGCGGGAATGCCCCCTGCGCCCTCAACGCGGCCAATGAAGTGGCCGTCAAGGCCTACCTCGGCGGGGCGGTTTCCTTCTATGACATCGCCCGCATCAACGAAGCCTGCCTCCGAGGTCTGAATTTTGTAGCAAATCCTTCGCTCGACGACATTTTCGCCACCAACGACGAGATCGCCACGCAGGCGGCCGCGATGGTTTAGGGCACGTACTTACGGATGGTAGCACTTATCAAGGCGCTCCAGGTCATCCTGGCGCTCTCCATACTCATAGTCATCCACGAATTCGGACATTATTTCTTTGCCCGGATCTTCGGCATACGCGTGGACAAGTTCTTCCTTTTCTTCGATTTCGGCGGGGTCAAGCTGTTCAGTACCAGGCAGAAATGGTTCCAGAAGCTGTTCCCTGCATCCAAGGACTGGGAGACCGAATACGGCATCGGCTGGTTCCCCCTCGGAGGCTACTGCAAGATTGCCGGAATGGTGGACGAATCCATGGACCTGGAGTCCCTCAAGCAGGACCCGCAGCCGTGGGAATTCCGCACCAAAGCGGCCTGGAAGCGGCTTCTGGTGATGGCCGGAGGCGTGCTGAACAACTTCATCTTCGCCATCCTCTGCTACATCGCCATAATGGGAATATGGGGACAGGCCTACATTAGCAACGAGGGCAGCAAGATCTACGTGAACGACCTCGCCTACGAGATGGGCTTCCGCAACGGCGACGAGATCCTGAAATTCGACGACTATGTCCCGGAGGACTTCGGGATGCTCCAGGCGGACCTCGTACGGCGCGACGTGCGGAATGCCACCATACTCCGCGGCGGGGACACCATACAGCTCTACATCGACCACTCGATGATCGGGGACGTGCTGAGTTCGGGGATGATGTTCGACCTCGCAATCCCGTTCGTGGTGGATTCGGTGATGGCCGGCAGCCCCAATGAAGGCGCCGGGCTCGCCAGGGGCGACCAGGTCATAGCCCTCGACGGCAGGCCGGTGGAATTCCGGCAGGACGCGTTCTCCATCCTCGGGGAATCAGCGGGCAAAGAACTCGATGCGGCCGTGCTGCGCGGGGCCGACACCCTCCGCATACCCGTGAAGGTGGACTCCACCGGCAAGATAGGCATCTATCTCTCCGGGCTGCCGAACATAAAGCGGACTGATTACAATTTCTGGCAAGCCATCCCGGCCGGCTTCAAATACACCGGCGAGACCATAGGCGGCTACCTGCAGGACCTCAGGCTGCTGGCGACGCCGTCCTCCGGCGCCTACAAGTCAGTTGGCAGCGTGATCGCCATAGGGCAGGTATTCCCGGAGAAATGGAACTGGTTCCAGTTCCTCAGCATACTCGCGCTGCTGTCCATCATGCTCGGCGTGATGAACCTCATCCCCATCCCCGGGCTGGACGGAGGCCACATCCTCTTCACCCTGTACGAGATGGTCACCGGCCGCAAGCCGAGCGACAGGTTCCTCGCCGCGGCGCAGGTGATAGGCTTCATCCTGCTCATTGCGCTGATGGTGCTGGCCTTCGGCAACGACATCGGAAGGCTCCTGCGATAAAACTTATCCACTTGATAATCAAAACATTGACAATATGAAAAAGACCTTTGCAATCCTCGTTTCCCTGCTCTCCCTCCTGGGATGCAAGCGCACCGAAGTCCTCCTGCCGAACGTCAGCGGTAAGGCCGGTGAAGTGATAGTGGTCATAGAGAAGGATCACTGGGAAGGCGCCCTCGGCGAAAGCGTCCGCGACCTTCTCGCCAAGGACTGCCCCTACCTCGCCCAGAAGGAGCCGCTCTATTCCCTCGTGAACGTGACTCCGAACGCTTTCGCAGACCTGTTCAAGGTCCACCGCAACATCGTCTTCTTCAACGTCGGACCGGACGTGGACAGCACCCGCATCATACTCGGGCGCAACATCTGGGCGAAGCCGCAGTGCGTGGTCCAGGTCAACGCAAAGGACCAGGATGCCGCCGTCAGGCTAGTGGAAAGCAGCGGGGAGAAGATTGCCACCGCCATCGAGCAGGCCGAGCGCGACCGCGTGATAGCCAATTCGATACGCTATGAGGAACTGGGCATCAGGCCCAAGGTCAACGCGGTCTTCGGCGGATCCGCCCGCTTCCCTATGGGCTACAAGCTCCGCAAGGTGACGGACGACTTCGCCTGGGTGGCGGACGACAAGCAGTACACGATGCAGGACATCCTCATCTACCGCTATCCCGCCACGGAGGCCGAGCCGTTCACCAAGGAGAACATCATCAGCCACCGCAACGAGATACTCAAGGCCAACGTCCCCGGAATGTTCGAGAACACCTGGATGACTACCAGCAACGGTTTCCCCGTCACGGTGGCCTTCCGCAAGTACCACGGCCGTGAATTCGCGGAAACCCGCGGCTACTGGGAAGTGGAGAACGACTATATGGGCGGGCCCTTCGTCTCCCAGTCGTTCTACTCCAAGGACGGAGAATACATCATCGTGATGGACGCCTTCGTATATGCCCCGAAATTCGACAAGAGGCAGTATCTGCGTCAGGTGGAGAGCATCCTGTATTCGTGGGAATGGGAGTAGCAGGAGCGCGTCTTTTCACTTTTCCTGCAATTCCGAGAAAAAAGATTAGGATTATAGGAATTTTTTCAATACATTTGCAGTCCCAAAATCGCGCATAGCGAATTGGGATTGAGTTGGTGGGTTCGTATAACGGCTAGTACTCAAGATTTTCATTCTTGCAATAGGAGTTCGATTCTCCTACCCACTACAAAAAATATTAAAAAAATAAACATAATGGCAAACACAGCTTCAGCAAAGAAAGCCGATCGCCAGAGCGAAAGGCACAGACTGCATAACAGATATTATGCAAAGACAACCCGCAATGCTATCCGCGACATCCGCAACACCACCGACAAGGCAGAGGCAGAGAAGAATGCTCCCAAGGTTTTCGCGATGATCGACAAGCTTGCAAAGATCGGCCTCATCCACAAGAACAAGGCTTCCAACCTCAAGAGTGGCATCCAGGTCTACATCAACAAGCTCTCTTAAAAGACACACACGAAGACGCGACGTTCCCGACGCGTCTTTGTTTTCGGGATGTAGCGCAGTTGGCTAGCGTACCACGTTCGGGACGTGGGGGTCGTCCGTTCGAGTCGGATCATCCCGACAGAAAAGGCAGGAATCGAATTCCCGCCTTTTCTGCTTCCTGCAGCGCACCAAACAGGAAAAACAGAAAAAACGGGCAGCCCTGATGGGTTGCCCGTTTTCTACCAGTCGAATCTAAGACTAGTACCTGTCCTCGGAAGAGACAGTGAGCTTCTTGCGCCCGTGTGCGCGGCGTGCGGCGAGTACGCGGCGGCCGTTCGGAGTGCTCATACGCTCGCGGAAACCGTGCTTGTTGACACGCTTGCGATTGGAGGGTTGGAATGTTCTTTTCATATCTTTTGCTTTTAATTATTCGATTTGGGAGGGCAAAGATAGTCTTTTCCGATTTCAATCACAAATTTTTCTTCAAAATATTCATCCTCAATCCAATCCGCTACCGGCCAGGCCCGCACGTCTCCCCTCGCGACCCTGCATTTGCGGCAGAGATCCGAGATTTCAGATTCGATGTCACCGCCTTTTAGGTACAGTATCCCCCTGCGGAACTTCCCCTTCACCCAGGGATAGAAATTGTCCAGCGTGGTCACAGCCCGGGAAACCACCCAGTCGAAAGTCCCAGGAAGAGCCTCCGCCCTGGCATTCACGCATTCCACGTTGCCGAGCCCGAGCCCCTCGGAGACCGCCTGCGCCACCTTCACCTTCTTGCCTATGGAATCGCAGAGGGTAAACTTCACATCCGGCATCACCATCGCGAGCGGGATGCCGGGAAAACCTCCGCCGGTGCCCACGTCCAGGACCGTGACGCCCTTCCCGGGGAAGCGGCCGGTCCGCTCCAGGTACTCCGCAATGGCCAGGGAATGCATTATATGGTGCTCGAACAGGTTGTCGATATCCTTGCGCGACACGACGTTGATCTTCGCGTTCCACTCGGTCCAAAGCCGGACCGCCTCCAGGAAATCAGCCTTGTCGAAAGTCATCGCCTCGCCTCTTCAAGCAGGTTCCCGAATTCTTCTATGTCGCGGCAGACGAGCGTGGGCTTGTCCTTCGCGGCCTCGACGTCGGCAAGCGTACCTTCGCCCGAGAGTACCAGCACGCCGCAGGAACCGGCATTCAAAGCCGTCTGCACGTCGGTGTAGAGCCTGTCCCCCACCATCGCCGCCTGATGCGGCTGCAGGCCGAGCTTATCGAGGATGCACTGCAGGATGCCGGGATTGGGCTTGCCTATCACGACGTCCGGGCGGCGCTTGGTAGCGCCCTCCAGGCAGGCCGTGATGCTGCCGCAGTCCACCAGGATGGTGCGCTCGTCGGTGGGGCACACCCAGTCCGGATTGGTGGCGATGTAAGGTATGCCCTGCGCTATCCACCAGGCGCAGCGGCACAGGCGGGAATAGACCAGGGTCAGATCGAACGCGGCCACCACGATGTCCGGCACGTCGTCGGGGTCGTCGGCGGTGGAGATGAAGCCGGCGGCCTCGAACTGCGAGATCATCGACGGTGTCCCCAGCAGGAACAGCTTGCGCGCCTGCGGGAAATGCGCCTTGATGTAGTCTATCGCAGCGGTGGTGGTGCTGTACATCTGGTCGTGGGTGCAAGGCACGCCGAGGCGGTGCAGCTTGGCCACGTAATCGTCGATGGAGCGCGTCGGGTTGTTGGTCAGGAAGGAATAGCTGATCCCCAGGCGCCCCAGCTTCTCCAGGAAGGGGACGGTGTACGGGAACAGCCGGCTTCCGAGGTAGATGGTGCCGTCCATGTCGAGCGCCACGTGCCTGATGCCGGCAAGCATCTCTCTGAGTCTATCGTCCATTGTTCAGGGCAGCTGTCTTTTCCAGGTCCAGAGCCTCCGCAAGCAGGGAAACCGGGTTGACGACAGGCGTACCGGTGCTCATCTCTATCTGCCATTTGCAGGTCTCGCACTCGGTGACGACCTTCTCCGCGCCGGACTCCGCGATGAGGGCGAAAAGCTTGGATCCTATCTTCTGTGAATACTCGTAGGAGATACCGCAGCACTCCTGCTCCAGCACGCTGAGTTCCAGGCCCGGGATGAGCCTGAGCAGGCGCAGGGTATAGACCGGCCAGCCGAGCTTCTGCATATGGCAGGCGGTATGGTAGGCATAGCGGCCCTTGAAGTCCTCGCGGAAAGCGAGTTTCACCTCCCCTGCCTCGACCTTCTCCCACAGGAACTTCACGGCAAGCATCAGGGAGTCGCGCACGCCGGCATTGCCTATGCCGAGCAGGTGCGGGTACTCGTCGCGCATGGTGAGCGTGCATTCACCCTGCCCTGGGCTGCCGCCTGCCCGCCGAAACCGTTGGAAATGAGGGCCACGCCGCAGCACTTCTCCTTCTCCAGGAGCCTCACCCCATAGCCGCAGGCATTCATCACGGCCACGAAATCCTTGCCCAGCTGAGGGTAGTTGTAGTTGGCATAGCAGCCGTGGAAGAAGCTCACGAAACGGCTGTATCCCGCCTGGGAGGCCTCAGCCTTCCTGCGGAACCAGGTCTCGAACTTCTGCCCGGAATAGGCCGGGAACTGACGGTGCTTGTCCACGCCGATAAGTCCGTGCATCGCAGCCTTGACCGGCTTCAGCCCGAGGACGGGATTCGCCACCGGGGCGAACGCGGAAGCCATCGTGCCCACCAGATCGGTGTTGGCGAGGGTCCAGTCGCGCAGCGGACGGGACTTCTTGCCGTAGTCGAGCTTGGCGGAAGCGATGATGTCGGCTATCCTGACGCCTGACGGGCAGGCCACCTCGCAGCGCTTGCAGTTCAGGCAGTATTTGAGCGCATAGTCGTAGAATTCGGGATTCTTCAGGCGGTAGCGCTCGCCGTCCGGACCGGCCTGCTTAGGACCCGGATAGTTTTCGTTCACCGCGAGCATGGGGCACACGGTGTTGCAGACGGAGCACTTCTGGCACTGCTCGAAATTGAATTTGCTTATATTCTTCTCCTGCATGGCCGTCACTGTTTGGAAGCGAGTATCCCGCCTGTTACCGTAAGATTGGAAATGCACGTGCCGTCCTTGTAGGGATGGCCTTCCGCATCGGCCTTCACGCCGAAGTTCAGGAAAGGCTGGTCGGCGAAAAAGTCGGGGTCGAACCACTTGGAGCGGTCCTTTTCATATTCCACGTCGAGTCCGAAGACGGGCTCGTAAACCTTGTCCATGTCGGCAACGAGGCCTCCGCCGAAGAACTTTCCGGTGGCGAGGACATAGACGTCGGCGCACACGGTGCCGAGGTCCTCGGTGGTGACGCTCACCACCTTGCCGTCCTCTATCCTGCCGCCGGTCACCTTGTCTCCCGCGACCACGAGGCCGCCGAGGGACTTGAATTCGGACAGGTCCACCTTGTCCACGGGCCTTCCGGACATGAACAGGGCGACTTCCCTGCCGCTTTTCAGGAGCTCGAGCGCAGCCTTGGCCCCGCTCCAGCCGCCTCCTATGACGATTGCATCAAACTTCATATGTGTACGGCAGTCCCTCCTTGTAGACCTTCTGCATGAATTCCATTTCGCGCAGGGTGTCGCCCCAGCCTACGGGACGCATTCCCTTCCAGCGCTCATTGAGATAATCTTTCGCGAGTTCACGGGCCTTCTCCGGCGTGCCGAGGGCAGTGGCGAGGGCGGCTGCAGCCTTGTGGATGCAGAACGTACCCTGGCAGGTGCCCATTCCCACGCGGGTGCGGCGGCGCAGGTCCCCGAGATTGCGGACGCCGAGCTTGTCCACGGCATAGCGGATCTCTCCGAGCGTGACGTTCTCGCACTCGCAGACCAGCTTCCGGTCGTCTTCCGAACTGAAGTCAATGAGCGCGGCACGCGAGCCCTGGCGGCCCACGGAAGCCTTCTGGCCGGGGGTGGGGCTGGTCCAGAGCCTGCGGCTGGTCTTGCCCAATTCAGGGCTTTCGGAGCCGGGCAGGGGCAGGTCGGCGGTACGGCAGGGCTCGGTGATCCCGAGCTTGCGGCATACCGCATCGGTGGCCTGTTCCGCCATCAGGCGGTAGGTCATCAGCTTGCCTCCGGTGATGGTCACGAAACCGTCTATCCCGTCGCGCTTGGCGTGGTCCAGGCAGACGATGCCGCGGCTGATGGAGCGGCCGGTCGGATCGTCGTCGGATGCCACCAGCGGACGGACCCCGGCGTAGGCTCGGAGTATCCTGGTATTCGCAAGCGACGGGCAGAGCGCGCAGCCCTCGCGGAGCAGGAGTTCCACCTCCCCGCGGGTTACCTCCATATTGTCGCATTCCTCGAACGGGACCTTGGTGGAGGTGGTGCCGATGACGGTGACGGTGTCTCCCGGCACGAGTATGTCGCCGTCCGCAGACTTGCGGCAACGGTTGATCACTACGTTGTTGACCCTGTGGCCGAACACCAGCAGCGCTCCCTTGGCAGGATACATCCCCACGGTCACGCCGGCCTTGGCGGCAACCATATGGCCCCAGATGCCGGCCGCATTCACGGTCACGGCGGCCCTGTATTCGGCCGTCTCTCCGGTGAGCGCGCTGCGGACCTTCACTCCCCTGACCGCGCCGCCTTCGATGATGAAGTCCTCGAAGATGGTGTAGACCAGGACGTCCGCACCGTGGAGTTTGGCGTCCAGCACGTTGGAGAAGCAGAGCCTGAACGGGTCCACGGAACCGTCCGGCACGACCACCGCCCCTATGAGGGAAGGGTTCACGGAAGGCTCCATCCTTTTGGCATCCTCAGGGTCTATGGCATTGGCGTTGATCCCGGCCTTCAGGCAGGCTTCTATGAAAGTCTTCTGATAGTCCAGGCCGAAGCCGGCGTCCACGTCCTCCGGAAGCGTGATGAACAGGCCCTGCGTGTCTTCCACGCAGGCGGCCGCTATCTTGCGGAGAATCATATTCTCCTTAATGCATTCCTCGGCGGATTCGGCATCCTTCACGGCATAGCGGGCGCCGCTGTGGAGCAGGCCGTGGTTGCGGCCGGTCGCGCCGGTCGCAATGTCGCCCCGCTCGATGAGCAGCGTACGGAGGCCGCGCAGCGCGCAGTCCCT
>CADAFW010000096.1 GCA_902787295.1 uncultured Bacteroidia bacterium | reverse complement strand
CCACCGACCAGGATGCCAAGAAGGTCGGAAGCGCCCGCCATTCCATCTTCCTCGCCGAGGAAAAGACCGTCTCCAAGGCCACCAGGCGCAAGCCGGCCGTGAAGGAGGTGGTGGTCCGCGAACTGGTGAAGGAGGATAACGCAGGCCTGCCCGAGGGCTGGATAGTGGGCGACGGCACCAAGGCCCGCTTCTCGAACGAGTCCGGCCGCCTCATCCTGAACCTGCGCAAATTCATGCCGCCGAAGGACACCACAGTGGTCGACTTCGAGGCCGCCAAGCTGGATATTTGGCGATGGGACAGCACCGAGCTGCCTCCGGAAGCCAAGAAGAACCGCAATCAGCCGGAGCGCACGGCTATCATCAACCTTTCCGATCCCGGGAAGGTCATAGTTCTTTCCAAGTCCCCATCGGACCGCATCCAGTTCATCCGGGGTGCTGATGGCGACATCGCCCTCTCCACCGACACGGAGGCGTACGACGTTTCCAATTATTGGGCGCTCGACCGCAAATGCGATATCTCCCTGCTCAGCTTGCGCGATGGTTCGCGTACCGTGATCAGCGAGGGTGCGTGCGGGAAATCCCTTTCGCCTCACGGCAAATACCTCACCTGGTTCAGCCGCGACGATGCGGAATGGCACTGCATGAGCCTTGCGAGCGGGAAGACCGTGAAACTCACCGAGGGCCTCGGCGTCAGCTTCCGCAACACCGATGTAGATACTCCGCACGCCGTCACCCCGTACGGCGGTCCGTTCTGGATGGGCGAGGACGACTGCCTGATCCTTCCGGACCGCTACGACCTCTGGAAAATGAGCCCCGACGGCAAGGATCGCGTGTGCCTCACTGCCGGCGAGGGCCGCAGGACGGGAGTCCGCTACCGCGTGACCTGGTTCGACAGCGAAGACTACAGCCATCTCTTCCAGTACCTGCGTGAGGTGCCCGTGAAGACCACCCTGCATCTCTCCGTATTCGACGAGAACACGATGCAGAACGGTTACGCCACCATCAGCAGCGTCAAGCCGAACGTGCCCGTGGGCTTCACCGAGCCCTGTTCCTTCAACGCGATCACCAAGAAGAAGGGGCACGACCTGATGGTATTCCAGAAGGGTGATTTCAAGAACCCGATGGACATCTACGTTGGCAAGGGCTTCCTGGACGCCGTGAAGATTACCGACATGAAGGCGCAGATGGAAGGCTGGCTCTGGGGCGACGCTCAGCTCGTCAGCTGGACGGCCTACGACGGCACCCCGCTGAAGGGCATACTCTATACTCCCGAGAACCTCGACCCGGCCGGCAAGTACCCGATGATAGTGTACTTCTACGAGAAGAACACCCAGAACCTCTTCGCGCACTACAGCCCGGCCCCCAGCCGCTCGGTGGTCAATTTCCCGTACTTCACGAGCAACGGCTACGTCGTCTTCGTGCCGGACATCGTCTATGAGACCGGCCATCCCGGCGAGAGCGCCTGGAACTGCATCTGCTCCGGAACCGAGGCGATGTGCGCGCAGTTCCCCTTCATCAATAAGGAGAAGGTCGGCATCCAGGGCCAGAGTTGGGGAGGCTACCAGGTGGCCTACCTCGTGACCAGGACCGACATGTTCGCAGCCGGCGGTGCGGGCGCGCCCGTGGGCAATATGACCAGCGCCTACGGCGGCATACGCTGGGGCTCCGGCAACAGCAGGATAATGCAGTACGAGGCCGGCCAGAGCCGAATTGGCAAGAACCTCTGGGAAGAGGGCGGCCGCGAACTCTATATAGAGAACTCCCCGGTGTTCTTCGCCGACAAGGTCAAGACTCCGGTGCTCATAATGCACAACGACAACGACGGCGCCGTCCCGTGGTACCAGGGCATTGAATTCTTCATGGCCCTCCGCCGCCTCGGCAAGCCCGCCTGGCTGCTGGAGTACAACGGCGAGGAGCACAACCTCGGCCAGCGCCGCAACAGCAAGGACCTTTCCGTGCGTCTGCAGCAGTTCTTCGACGTATATCTCAAGGATGCTCCCGTGCCCGTATGGATGCAGGAGGACATCCCGCAGAGCTACAAGGGCAATTACTTCGGATTCGAATTCAAATAACAGATAACACTGAAACGCAAAATGAAAAAGACCATCCTTCTCTCGGTCTGCATCTTCCTCTGCGGCGCGGCGCTTGCCCAGCAATTCCCCTGGCAGGACCGTTCGCTCAGCCCGGAAGCACGTGCGGACAGCCTCATCGCCCACCTCACCCTTGAACAGAAAGCGGCACTGATGATGAACAGGGCCCAGGGTGTCCCCGAACTCGGCATCCACGACTACAATTTCTGGAGCGAGGCGCTTCACGGATGCGCCCGCGCCGGCATCGCGACCGTGTTCCCGCAGGCCATCGGAATGGCCTCCAGCTGGGATGAGGACCTCATCAGGCAGGTGTTCGACGTGGCCAGCACCGAGCACAGGATCAAGTATGTCCAGTACCGCACGGAAGGCGGCGACCCGCACTACCGCTGCCTCCACGTATGGACCCCCAACATCAATATCTTCCGCGATCCCCGCTGGGGCAGGGGGCAGGAGACCTACGGCGAGGACCCGTACCTGACCTATCGCCTCGGCCGCGCCGTGGTGGAGGGCCTGCAGGGCGAGCCGGTGGACGGATATTACAAGCTCGCGGCCTGCCTCAAGCACTATGCGGTGCACAGCGGCCCCGAGGCCACCCGCCATACGGTGGACATCACCGGGGTGTCCTACCGCGACCTGATGGAGACCTATCTCTATGCGTTCGAGAACATCATAAAGACCACCGACGTGCAGCAGGTGATGTGCGCGTACAACGCCGTGGACGGCAAGCCCTGCTGCGCTTCCCCTAACCTGCTGCAGTACTTCCTGCGCGAGAAATGGGGCTTCAAGGGCATAGTAGTGAGTGATTGCAACGCCGTGGCTGACATGCACAAGGTGGAGGCCCGCGGCCTCTTCCCCAACGACCGTCCCCACGCCGGTGCGCACGCCCTCCTGAACGGCACCGACCTCGAGTGCGGCTGGGGCGCCCCGACGCTCGCGCTTGCAGTCCAGGCCGGATATGCGACCGAGGCCGACGTGGACAAGTCGCTCAAGCGCGTCCTCCTCTCCAGGATACGCGTCGGAGACCTCGACCCGCTCGAATCCGTCAGTTGGAACAACGTCACTGAGGATATGCTTGCGACCCCGGAGAGCCACGAGCTGGCCGTGAAGATGGCTTGCGAGAGCATGGTGCTCCTGCAGAACGACGGCATCCTGCCGCTCGCCAAGGGCACCAAGGTGGCCGTGATGGGTCCCAACGCCGCCGATACCGTCTGCGTGCTCGGCAACTATGAGGGCACCCCGCGCCATGCCGTGTGCGCTCTCGAGGGCATCAAGGCCCGCTTCGGAGCCGACGTGGTGGACGATCCGGCCCAGGCCGACGTCATCATCTACATAGGCGGCATCAATCCCAAGCTCGAAGCCGAGGAGGGGGACCATCAGGATGCGGTGGAAGGCTTCTTCAAGGGCGACCGCACTACCATCGAATTCCCGAGGCTGCAGCGTGCCGAGATCAAGGCGCTGACCGACGCCGGCCATAAGGTGGTGCTCGTCAATATGTCAGGTTCCGCGATGGGACTTGCGCAGGAGAGCGGCGAGTGCGCTGCCATAATGCAGGCCTGGTACGGCGGCGAGGGTGCCGGCACCGCGATCGCGAAGATCCTTGCGGGCGACTATAACCCTTCCGGAAAGCTCCCCGTCACCTTCTATGCTTCCGACCTCGACCTTCCCGATTTCGAGTGCTACGACATGGCCGGCAGGACCTACCGCTACTTCAAGGGCAAGCCCCTCTGGGCGTTCGGCCACGGCCTCAGCTATACCACCTTCAAGTACCTCAAGGCCAAGGTACGCCGCGACAAGCTCGTGATCAAGCTGCGCAATACCGGCAAGGTGGCGGGCGACGAGATCGTGCAGGTCTATGTGCGCGACCTCGACGATGCCGAAGGCCCGATAAAGGCCCTGCGCGCCTTCAGGCGCGTGAGCGTGAAGCCCGGCCGCCGCGCCCGCGTGACCATCCCGCTCGACGACAAGATGTTCGCCTCGTTCGACAAGACCACCGGCGAACTGAGCAAGGTCACGGGCAATTACGAACTGCTCTGCGGAGGCAGTTCCGAGGATTCCGGGCTCATCAGCGTGAAAGTGTCCAGATAACAGTGACATTTGTCACGGAAAATATGTACTTTTGCAAGATTTTTGCAGTGAACATACAGGAATCTGAAACAAACTATAACAATTTATAATTATTAGTACAATGAAAATTCAGAAGATCGTTGGTCGTGAGATACTTGACTCACGCGGAAACCCGACTGTGGAAGTAGATGTCATCCTTGAGAACGGCGTACTCGGCCGCGCAGCTGTCCCTTCAGGAGCCAGCACCGGTGAGAACGAGGCTCTCGAACTCCGTGACGGCGACAAGAACCGCTACCTCGGAAAGGGTACCCTCAAGGCAGTTGCCAACGTCAACAACGTGATCGCTCCGGCACTCGTCGGCTGCGACGTCTTCCAGCAGCGTGCAATCGACATGAGGATGCTCGAGCTGGACGGCACCCCCACCAAGAGCAACCTCGGCGCAAACGCCATCCTCGGCGTTTCCCTCGCAGTCGCACAGGCTGCCGCCAAGGCCCTCAACATTCCTCTCTACCGCTACATCGGCGGCGCCAACGCCTACACCCTCCCCGTTCCTATGATGAACATCATCAACGGCGGTGCACACTCCGACGCTCCCATCGCGTTCCAGGAGTTCATGATCCGTCCCGTGGGCGCCACCTCCATCCGTGAGGCTGTACGCATCGGCGCAGAGGTCTTCCACAACCTTGCCAAGCTCCTCAAGAAGCGCGGCCTCTCCACCGCAGTGGGTGACGAGGGCGGTTTCGCTCCTGCACTCGACGGTATCGAGGATGCCCTCCAGATCATCGTCGAAGCTATCAAGGCCGCCGGCTATGAGCCCGGAAAGGACGTGAAGATCGCAATGGACTGCGCAGCTTCCGAGTTCGCAGTGGTCGAGAACGGCGAGTACTTCTATGACTACAAGCAGCTCAAGAACGGCAAGCAGAAGGATCCCAACGGCAAGAAGCTCTCCGCTGCCGAGCAGATCGCCTTCCTCGAGCACCTCATCGACACCTATCCTATCGACTCCATCGAGGACGGCCTCGACGAGAACGACTGGGAGAACTGGGTGAAGCTCACCGAGCGCGTGGGCGGCAAGTGCCAGCTCGTCGGTGACGACCTCTTCGTGACCAACGTGAAGTTCCTCCAGAAGGGTATCGCAATGGGCGCTGCCAACAGCATCCTCATCAAGGTCAACCAGATCGGTTCCCTCAGCGAGACCCTCGACGCCATCGAGATGGCTCATCGTCACGGCTACACCACCGTCACCTCACACCGTTCCGGTGAGACCGAGGACACCACCATCGCCGACATCGCAGTCGCTACCAACAGCGGCCAGATCAAGACCGGATCCCTCTCCCGTACCGACCGTATGGCCAAGTACAACCAGCTCATCCGCATCGAGGAAGAGCTCGGTCCCGTCGCAAAGTACGGCTATAAGAAGATCAGGTAATTTTTACTGGATAAATGAAAAAAAGCAGGTATCTTTGGATGCCTGCTTTTTTTTGGTGTGTAGGATATGAAATCATCCATTTCCGTGTGGCACTGGCTGTGCCTGTTGTTCCCGATCGTATCGGCAGTGGTCTCTTTCCTCTGTCTCCGAAATGGGAGTACGTCCACTTTCTGCCTGACGCTGTTGCCGGTCTCTTTAATATGCATCACGGCGATACCGTTCAATTTTGTGATGCTTGCACTGTCGCGGCATAATGCAAGGGCCAAGGTGGTTGCTGTAGCGGTTCCCGTCGGTATCTGGCTGCTTTTCTCGCTGCTTAATACTATTACCGGGACTTCCGGAGGATTGCAAATCCCCGGTGCGGAGGCTTTGGGTCTCCCGGAGGGCACATCCGGCCATAATCCCATCGGCTTTTCATTGATGCTCCTTGCATGCGAGGTCATTAACCTGCTGCCGCTGTGGTGCAGCCTGTTTCTTGTGAAACCTTCCGGTGAGCCGGAGAAAGAAGCCATCTCCGGTATAAGCTCTTCCAGCCTTTCATACTGGTCCTGGCCGATGCTGATTCACGCTTTGTTTGCAGTATGCATGGCTGTTCGTCCGCAGGCTGATTCCGTATGCAGCGGGGTTTTCCACTGGCTTGTGCCCGCTCTTCTTATCCTGATGGCTTTCAGTTTTATCATTTATCTGGTCCTGTTCCTTGTCTGGAAGGGACGCCGTCAGTCCGCGGG
>CADAFW010000095.1 GCA_902787295.1 uncultured Bacteroidia bacterium | reverse complement strand
CGGGTGGACCGGGAGGACGTCCGCGAGCCGGTGCATATCAAGGAACACACGCTGCTCTATGTCCGCTCCGGCAGGGCGGAAGTGGTGTTCGAAGGCAAGCGCACGCCGCTCGCGGCAGGGGACTGCGTGTTCCTGCGCAAGGACCACCGCGTGGTGGTGAAGGCCTGGGCGCCTGAAGACGGCGGCGTCCCGTTCCGCTCCATAGCCCTCTTTTTCTGCCGCAAATTCCTCATCTCCTACTACAGGACGCTCTCCCGCGAGGCCCTGCCCCTGGACGCGCGGCCGATGACCGATGCGGTGCTGAAGATCCCCGCCGGTCCGGAGCTGGAAAGCCTCTTCCTTTCGCTCACGCCCTACCTGGATTCAGCCGATGCCCTGCCGCAGGAAACCGCCTTCCAGAAGCGCCGGGAGGGCCTCCGCTGCGTGCTGGCGGTGGACCGGGACTTCTATGCCTCGCTCTTCGATTTCGTGCAGCCGTGGAAGATCGACCTGCCCGGATTCATGGAGGAGAACTACCTCTACGACCTGTCCCTGCCCGAACTGGCGCGCTACTCCGGGCGCAGCCTGTCTTCCTTCAAGCGGGATTTCAAGAAGATCAGCGAGCTCACGCCGGAGAAATGGATACTGCAGCGCAGGCTGGCCGATGCGCACCGCCTGCTGGCCGCCGGAGGCTGCCGCGTTGCCGACGCGATGCTGGAATCGGGATTCAAGGACCCTGCCTTCTTCAGCAGGGCCTACCGCCGCCGTTACGGCTATCCGCCGCGCGAGACGCCCTCGGAAGGTTAATCCTTCTTTTTCCTGAGGGTGAGGAGGAAGTACGACACGATGCCGAGGAGGATGATCAGCACCGCGTGAAGCTCGTGGTTGAGGGTCGCGTTGAGCAGGCCGGTTTCCCAGGGCACGCCGTAGAGGGAGCTGAGGGTGAGGGCGATGAGGTAGTGGTATGCGCCTATTCCGCCCGGGACCGGGATCACGGAGGCGATGTTGCCCACCGCGGAGAGGAAGACGGCGTCTATGAAATTGAGGCCCTCCAGCGCCGGCATAGCCTTCAGGATGCTCCAGAACATCAGGATGTACATCAGCCAGATGAGCACGGTGTAGACCGCGAAAAGCCACTTTCGCTCCATCCTGGCGAAGCTTGCGAACCCCTGCAGGAAGCCCTTTACGCCACTGGCGATCCTTGCGCAGAACTTGCTCTTTTCGCGGAAATGCCAGACCGCCCAGCCGGCTGCACCAAGTACTGCCAGCACCGCGAGCACTATCCACCACATGGAGAAATTCATCCCCCCGGTCAGGGGCGCGATGATGCTCTCGCGGAAGAAAGTGCCGAACTTCTCCCATCCGAATGCGAGAGCCGTGACGAAGAGCACGATGATGGCGACGACGTCGCAGATGCGCTCCATCACCACGGTTCCGAGCACCTTCTCAAAGTTGGCGGGACCTCCGGAAAGATAGCCGCAGCGCACGAATTCGCCGGAGCCGGGGAGAACGACGTTGGCGAGGTTGCCGACGTTGTTGGCGTCCCAGATGAGCATTCCTCCGCACTTGCCTCCGAGGGGCTTCAGGAGCGCTCTCCAGCGGAGCATGCGGAAGAGCAGCGCGAGCAGCGAGGCGGCGAAGAACAGGATCACCCACGCCCACCTCGTCTGCCTGAGGCCGTCCCAGAAGGACGCCCATTCCACCTTGCGGAAGGCGAGCCAGACCATCACCCCCGCGAGGGCGAAGGACAGGGTATATTTTATTGCATCTGACGCTTTCTTGTCCATAGGCTGCAAATGTAGTCATTATCCCGATAATTTTAGTATTTTTGTCTTCTTGAACGGATTATTATGAAGTCGATTCTTGGAATAGGCAACGCCCTCACCGACGTCCTGGCCATCCTCCCCGACGAGGAACTGCTCAGGACCTACCATCTGCCGAAGGGCAGCATGCAGCACGTGGACATGGAGACCGGCGACCGCATCTGGGCGGCGCTCAAGCCGTTGGGAGTCAAGTACGTACCCGGCGGTTCCGTGGCCAACACCATAACCTGCACCGCCATCTTCGGGATGCCCTCGGGCTACATTGGCAAGATAGGCGAGGACGAACTCGGCCTGCTGTTCAAGAGCACGATGGAGCAGTACGGCGTGAAGGCCAGCGTGAAGGCCAGGATGCTCTACGGCACCAAGTCCTCCGGCCGCTGCATGGTGTTCATCACCGGCGCCAACGCGGAGAGGACCTTCGCGGACTACATGGGATCCGCGCTCGAGATGAGCGCCGCCGACCTGAAGCCCGAATACTTCGAAGGCTACGACTATTTCCATATCGAAGGCTATCTCGTCCAGAGCCAGGAACTCATCAGCACCGCCGTGCAGATGGCCAAGGCCGCCGGATGCATCATCTCCATAGATATGGCCTCCTACAACGTCGTGGAGTCCAACGCCGCCTTCCTGCACAATCTGGTGGACAAATACGTCTTCGCCAACGAGACCGAAGCCAAGGCGTTCACCAAGCTGGACGACCCCGTGGAGGCCCTCCGGGAGATCTCCACGCACTGCGACATAGCCGTAGTGAAGGTCGGCAAGGACGGCTCGTGGGTGAAGTCCGGGGCGGAGGAGCATTACATCCCCGTATGGCCTGCCGCAACCATAGACGCCACCGGCGCGGGCGACACCTATGCCGCCGGATTCCTGTACGCGCACTCCCTCGGAATGCCCCTCAAGGTCTGCGGAGAGATAGGCTCCATCATCGCCGCCAAGGTGGTGGAGGTGGTGGGCACCAAGATCGACATCCCCCGCTGGAAGGCCGCCAAGGAAGAAATCAACGCACTCATCGCAGAAAACAGCTGATGGAGAATCCGTTAGTCATATTGGCCCGCAAACTCGCGCTGCGCAGGAAATTCGACGTGGAGCCGACCAGGATACTGCCGCTTACCAGCATCCACAAGGTCACCGTCTTCCTGGACAGCTTCGACGCTGACGCCGATCCCACACGCAGGCTGATCACCTCCTTCTTCCGCAACTACGACACGGAAGTGGACTTCATCTGCCCGCAGAAATGGGACATCAACTGGTTCGGCCGGCTCAAGAAACCCCGCCTCCACGCGGGCGAAAAGCCGAAGGACGCGGATGACGACCTATTCATCTCGCTTGCCGGCCCCGGCAATTTCACCGCCGAATACGAGGCCCGCTGCAGCCACGCCAAGTTCAAGGTGGGCCGCGTGATGCTCCCCGGCAACGTCTATGACATCGTGATCACGGATGCCCCCAACACGCTTCCGCGCCAGACGGAGTCCTTCCAGAACATCAAGGAGTTCCTCCTCAAGATCAAGTGAGAATGAAGAAATACCTTATCGTATTCCTTATATCAATGGTCCCGCTCATCGAGCTGAGGGGCGCCATTCCCTACGCCGTGGGCTTCGGCCTGCCTACGGTCCCGTCCTACATCGTCGCCATCATAGGCAACATGGTCCCGGTGCCGTTCATCTACCTTTTCGCCCGCAAGTTCCTGGAGTGGGGCAAGGACAAGAGGTACATAGGCGGCTTCTGCAGCTGGTGCCTGGAGAAAGGCCACAAGGGCGGGCAGAAATTGATGTCCAGGGGCGCGGGCGGCCTTTTCATCGGCCTGCTGCTCTTCGTGGGGATACCGCTTCCGGGCACGGGAGCCTGGACCGGAACCCTCGCCGCAAGCATACTCGACATGGGCTTCAAGCGCAGCATGCTCGCCGTGATGCTCGGAGTTCTCCTGGCCGGCGTCATAATGCTCGCGGCCTCCCTCGGCGTCTTCGGCGCCATCAACCTGTTCAATTAGGGCAGTCTCTTATTCCAGGACGAGTTCCACCGGGCAATGGTCGGAACCGTACACCTCGTTGTGGATGTCGGTGCCGGCTACCCGTCCGGCGAGCGAGTCGCTGACGAGGAAATAGTCTATGCGCCACCCCACGTTCCTTTCGCGCGCCGCCATGCGGTAGGACCACCAGGAATACTTCTGCTCCTGCGGATGGGCCTCGCGCCAGGTGTCGTGGAATCCGGCGGCGAGCAGTTCGGAGAATTTCGCCCTCTCTTCGTCGGAGAAACCGGCGTTGAAGTGGTTGGTGGCGGGATTCTTAAGGTCTATCTCTTCGTGCGCCACGTTCATGTCGCCGCAGATCACCACGCCTTTCTTTTCCGCCAGCCCGCTGACATACGCGCGGAAGGCATCCTCCCACTGCATCCGGTAGTCCAGCCTCCTGAGCCCGTCCTGGGAATTGGGGACATAGACGCACACGAGGTAGAAATCCGGCATCTCAAGGGTCACGGCCCTGCCCTCCCGGTCATGCTCCTCCACTCCGATTCCATAGGAAACGGCCAGCGGAGTGTGCCTGGTGTAGATGGCGGTGCCGGAGTAGCCCTTCTTCTCGGCGTAGTCCCAATAGGATTCGTATCCGGGGAATCCGAGGTCTATCTGTCCCGGCTGAAGTTTGGTTTCCTGTATGCAGAAGAAGTCCGCGTCCAATTCCGTGAATATGTCGGCGAAGCCCTTGCCCGCCACGGCGCGCAGGCCGTTTACGTTCCAGCTGATGAGTTTCATATGCGTTGTGTCGGTGTATCCGCTAAGATAGCGAGAAAAATTGTTATCTTCGTAAGATTAATCATCAAGACGATATGAGAGCAGTATATCTTACCAATACCCTCACGCGCAGCAAGGAACTTTTCGTGCCGGTGCTTCCCGGGCACGTCGGAATGTATGTTTGCGGTCCGACCGTCTATGGCGACGCGCATCTCGGGCATGCCCGCCCCGGCGTGACCTACGACGTGCTCAGCAAGCTTTTCCGCCATCTCGGCTACAAGGTACGCTACGTACGCAACATCACGGATGTAGGCCATCTGGAGCACGATGCGGACGAGGGTGAGGACAAGATTGCGAAGAAGGCCAGGATAGAGGAACTGGAGCCGATGGAGGTCGTGCAGACCTATACCCTCCGCTACCACGAGGCGATGCGCCTGCTTAACGTCGCGCCTCCGGGCATCGAGCCCAGGGCCAGCGGCCATATCCTTGAGCAGATAGAGGCGGTGAAGACCATCCTCGCCTCCGGCTATGCCTACGAGAGCAACGGCAGCATTTACTTCGACGTTGCCAAATACAACCAGGACCATCATTACGGCATCCTCAGCGGCCGCAACCTGAACGACACGCTGGAAGGCACCCGCGCCCTCGACGGCCAGTCCGACAAGAAGAATCCCTACGACTTCGCCATCTGGAAGAAGGCCGAGCCGCAGCACATAATGCGCTGGAATTCACCCTGGGGCTCAGGCTTCCCCGGATGGCACCTGGAGTGCTCGGTGATGGGTGCGAAGTACCTCGGCAACGAGTTCGACATCCACGGCGGCGGAATGGACCTGATGTTCCCGCACCACGAATGCGAGATTGCGCAGAACGTGGCCTGCCGCGGCACCCAGGGCGTGCATTACTGGGTCCACAACAACATGATCACCATCAACGGCCAGAAGATGGGCAAGAGCCTCGGCAACTTCATCACCCTGCCGCAGCTCTTTTCCGGCAACCATCCGAAGCTCGACCAGGCCTACTCTCCGATGACCATACGCTTCTTCATCCTGCAGGCGCACTACCGCGGCACGCTGGACTTCTCCAATGAAGCCCTGCAGGCGGCCGAGAAGGGCCTCAGGCGCCTTATGCAGGCCGCTAAGGACCTCTATGCCATGGCAGGCCGCAAGGCCCCGGCATACGCGTACGGCGAAGAATCGTTCGGCACCGCGCCCGACAGCTGCCCGGCAACCACTCCCGAAGTGAAGGCCGTGTTCGACGGGGTCTATGACGCCCTCTGCGACGATATGAACACCCCGGTGGCGCTCGCAAGCATCTCCGAGGCCGTCCGCCTCATCAATTCAGCCAAGGCGAAGCAGCTGAGCCTCAGCAAGGGCGATATCGACACCCTCTGCCAGATCTTCGACGACATCGTGTTCGGCGTGCTCGGTCTCAAGGACGAGGAAGCCGCCGGCGGCGCCGCAGGCAAGGTGATCGACGGCTTGATGGGCATGGTGCTCGAGTCACGCGCCAAGGCCAAGGAGGCCAAAGACTGGGCCACCTCGGACCATATCAGGGACACGCTGAAAGCCCTTGGCATCCAGGTGAAGGATACCAAGGACGGCGTAGAATGGACTATTGAATAAGAGCCGGACTATTCGGCGTCAGTTGCAGCAGGGCCATTGATGTATTCATCGATGGCCTTTGCTGCTGTACGGCCGGCACCCATCGCCAGGATGACCGTAGCCGCACCGGTAACGGCGTCGCCTCCTGCGAATACGCCTTTGCGGGTGGTCGCTCCGGATTCGTCAGCCACGAGGCAGCCGCGCTTGTTGGTGTCCAGGCCTTCGGTGGTCCTGCTGATCAGCGGGTTGGGCGAGGTTCCGAGCGCCATTATCACGGTATCGCACTCCACTTCGAATTCCGAACCTTCCACCGGGATGGGGGAGCGGCGGCCCCTTTCGTCGGGCTCGCCGAGTTCCATGCGTATGCACCTGACTCCGCGCACCCAGCCCTTCTCGTCCGAAAGGACTTCCACCGGGTTGGTGAGCATCATGAACTCGATGCCTTCCTGCTTGGCGTGGTGCACCTCCTCCTTGCGGGCGGGAAGCTCGACCTCGCTGCGGCGGTAGACGATGGTGGTCTCTGCGCCGAGGCGCAGGGCGGTGCGGGCTGCATCCATAGCCACGTTGCCTCCGCCCACCACCACTGCCTTGCGGCCGGCCCGGATAGGGGTGAGGTAGTCTTCGCGGAAGGCCATCATCAGGTTGTTGCGGGTAAGGAATTCGTTGGCTGAGAACACTCCGTTGAGGTTTTCGCCGGGGATGCCCATGAAGCGGGGGAGTCCGGCTCCGGTGCCGATGAACACGGCCTCGAAGCCTTCCTTGTCCATCAGGGAGTCCACGGTGATGGTGCGGCCGGCGATGACGTCGGTCTCAATCTTCACGCCGAGGCGAAGGACTTCGTCTATCTCGTGCTTGAGGACGGTCTCCTTCGGGAGCCTGAACTCCGGAATGCCGTACTGGAGCACGCCTCCGGCCTTGTGCAGGGCCTCGAAGATGGTCACGTCGTAGCCGAGCTTGGCGAGGTCGGATGCGCACGCCAGGCCGGCGGGGCCGCTGCCGATGACTGCGACCTTATGGCCGTTCGGCTCGGCCTTGGCTGCGGAGGAAATCCCGTTCTCGCGGGTCCAGTCGGCCACGAACCTCTCGAGCTTGCCGATGGCCACCGGCTCGCCCTTGATGCCGAGGATGCAGCTGCCTTCGCACTGCGTCTCCTGCGGGCACACGCGTCCGCAGACGGCCGGGAGGGAGGAATCCTTGGCGATGATCTCCGCCGCACCGGCGAAGTCGCCTTCCTTGGCCTTCCCGATGAATTCGGGGATGTTGATGTTCACGGGGCAGGAACCCACGCAGCGCGGATTCTTGCAATGGAGGCAACGGCTTGCCTCAAGCATGGCCTGCTCGGCGGTGTAGCCGGTGCAGACCTCGTCGAAATTATGTGCTCTTACGAGCGGATCCTGCTCGGGGCAGGCTACTCTGTCTATTCTTGTCGGCATGGCTTTATCCTCTTCCTATCTTGCAGACGTGTTTCTCTTTTGCTTCGGCCTCTTCGGGCTTGTACTGGGCCTGGCGGCGCATCGCTTCGTCGAAGTCCACCTCGTAGCCGTCGAACTCGGGGCCCTCCACGCAGGCGAAGCGCGTCTTGCCGCCCACGGTCACGCGGCAGGCGCCGCACATTCCGGTGCCGTCCACCATCAGGGTGTTGAGGCTCACGATGGCGGGGATGCCGAGTTTCTTGCAGGTGAGAACCGCGAATTTCATCATTATCATAGGGCCTATGGCCACGCAGCGGGTGTACTGCTTTCCTTCAGCCACGAGCGCTTCCAGCTGTGCGGTGCCGACTCCGTGGAAGCCCAGGGAGCCGTCGTCGGTGCAGAGGTAGAGATTGTCGCAGACGGAGCCTATCTCTTCGGTGTAGATGAGCAGGTCCTTCGTCCTTGCGCCTATGATCACATCCACGGGGATGCCGTGGGCGTGCAGCCACTTGACCTGCGGGTACACGGGAGCGGTGCCCACGCCGCCGGCTATGAACACATAGCGCTGGCTTGCGAGCTCCTGCGCGTCCATGTCGCAGAAATCCGACGGGTTGCCCAGGGGCCCCGCCACGTCGGCGAAGCTCTCGCCGGGTTCCATTTCATTGATTGCCAGGGTGGAAGCCCCTATTCCCTGGGTGACGATGGTCACGGTGCCTTCTTCGGCGTCATAGTCGCTGATGGTGAGGGGAATCCTCTCTCCTTTTTCGTCAGCCCTCACTATGAGGAACTGGCCGGGCTTGGCAGCGGCCGCAAGCCTCGGCGCCTCCACCTTCATCCTGCAGATGGTGGGTGTCAGCATGTCTTTGCTTAGTATCCTGTACATTTTGCTTTAAATTGCCACAGGGGCGGATCAGTCCAGTTTGTGATGTTTGAACCAGGTCCCATAGACCTCGCTCACGTTTCCTGCCGTTATGAACGACTGTATCTTGTTGTCCTTGATGTACGCCATCAGGGAAGCGAATTCATCCTGGGTGAGGAGGGTCTGCACCTCCTTGGTCATCTTGCCGGTGTAGCCTCCCATTACGTCGTAGAGGCTGCATCCGCGGTGGATGTGGTTGCAGATATAATCCCGTATGTCGTCATACTTGTCCGATATGATGCACACCCTCTTCCGCTTGTTCAGGCTCGCCGTGAAGTAATCCACTATGAGGCCGTTGATCCAGGTGCCGATGAGGCCTATGATCACGAG